>NZ_VDMB01000016.1 GCF_006175995.1 Desulfobotulus mexicanus | reverse complement strand
ATTTGTAACTGTTCAGCACAGTTTATTCTGAACTGACAATGCTGTAATTACAGCAGCATCGTACTGTTACAAGGCTCCGTGGCTATTTGCAAGTGACATTGCAATCGTTTCGGATCAGAGCTTTGAAGGCCTGTGCGAAAGAAGCGGCAAACTGTCTGAGCCGCCACAAAGGCAGCGTGCTTAAGCCTGCCATGGTAATCAAAAAGCTTATCCTGCCTGTGGCGGGGAGTTTTTGCCGCTTCCGCACAGGGCAAGAAGCTCCCGAATAAGATTGCGTCACGGGCAAATAGCCGGGGCCTGTGCATCTGTCTTGCAGGTATGGTACTTGGAAAACGGTGCTGAATAATTACGATTATTTTATACAGAATCCGTACAGGGATTTTCCGGCGGAAAAAGATTTTCAGGAATCTCCACCCATACGGCACGGGCAAGGCCCAGCAGGTCTCCGGACTCTGAAAAAACAGCTGAACCTGCCATTCTTTTTCTGCCATTGACTCCGAGGGGCCAGCCCATGGCAATACAGCGGTCACCGGGCTTTACCTTCCCCTCAATACGTGCCTCCAGCTGACCCAGAACAATGGCTTTGCCCTTTTCAAAGGACGCCACGGCAAAGGCTCCGGGACAATCTAAGGCCGCCCAGATAAAAGCATCAGATACCCTTCCATCTTCTCCGGCAAGGGAGGCATCCACAATCCATGGAGAAGCCACAAGGCCCTTATCCTTTATACCCCCAGCAAAAATTCGCAACCCATCCCCCTCTTCCCGAAGGGTTCCGCAGACAAAACAGCGGGGAAAACTGTGATGGCGAAAACCAGCATAATTTTTAGAAGCTTCCACAGCCTCTTCAAAGGAAATAAAATCGGGTATTTTAATATCCAGCTCCGAAGAAGCACCTTCTCCAATTAGGATATCACCATCCATCAACCTGACTCTGTCTTCGGCTTTTTCCATACAAAGCTCTTTTTCAAGGGGCGGCGGCACCCGGAGGGAAACCGATGCCGTGTCGGAAATATGCCCTGCAATGCGTCCACAGACATATCCTCCGTTTCCGGACTGGGACGGACCACAAAAGCGCGGATCAATTGTCAGATTTTCAAGAAACATATATCCTCCCTGAATTTTTCACATCTTTTTCGCCTGAAGCTTCCACCGGTTCAGAGCCTCCAGACATATCTGTTTCCGCCATGTATCCAATCATGGATAAACCGCTCTGGCAACCAATTCAGATCAAGATGGCTAAAAAAAAGGAAACTCCCCAATAAAAAAGAGCCTCCCGGAAAAAAGACCGGAAGACTCCCGCAACTTCCATCAAGAAAATCAGGATGCAGTATCCTGCCCTGCTTCTGAGACAGTTACAAAATCTTTGATTCTCTCTATGGTTTTCGGACCAATTCCATTGATATTCTGCAAATCCTCTATGCTGCCAAAGGATCCATTGGATTCACGATAGGAAACAATGCGCTCTGCATAGACTTTACCAATACCCTTAATCTGCATCAGCTCTTCCACGCTGGCTGTATTAATATTAACTTTTGCACTCTGGGCAATCCCCGACCCTGCCATAAAAACCATTAAAAAACATGCGGCGATCATAACAGCAAAGAGCTTGTTTCGTAAACCGTTCATAAAAAGCATCTCCTTTAAATTTGGATAATAAAATACCGTACCCGCACCTTACGAATACGGAAAAAAACAAACGGCACACAATATAGATCACAGAAAAAACACAGCGCAGAAATGCAGGTGTCCATCAAGCATTGTGATACAAAAAAAAACCATTCAGATACTGCCGAAAAATAATTGAGAAATAAGATAGAAGATTACAGGCGGGAGATCAAGTTTTTTTTACTTTTTAAAGCCATTTCCGGAATTAAATGAACTCTGAGTATCAAGAATCCAGTGCCCCAATGAACTCTTCCAGTGAGACTTCTGCTTGTTTGAGAAGGCCGACCAAGGTTCCGGTTTTCAACTCACGATGATTGGGCACAACACAACCGGAAGAGCTGCGGCGCATCATGATGTGACTTCCACGCTGGCGAGTGACTACAAAACCCAGATTTCCCAATGCACGTACCGCATCGGCTCCCGATATACCGGTAGCTTAGGCATAATCGGGTATTTGGAATGAGGTCAGTAGGGGGCGTCCAACAATTGAAAGGGGGAATTCTTCTAAATAAAGCTCCGTTGCTTCACGCAGATTCAGCAATGCCTCTTCAACGGTTTCACCTTGCGTAGTTGTACCTGTCTCAGGATTAAAGGCCACATAGCCTCCTTCCGGGGCAGGAGTCAAAACGGCTGAAAGTTCCATATGTTTTTCCTTCGGTGGAAGAACGGATCAGAATCCATAACAGTCCGACAAATAAAAAATTTCCATTTATTCTGATACTAAAGGTCAAAACTTTTAAAAGAATATCCCCTCTTTGTCCGTCGATCAAGAAAAAAACAGGGCTATCATCCATAAAATTCTGAAGTTCTTAAGGTCATTAAGGTCTTCAAGGTCTTCAAGGTCTTCAAGGTCAGGGGTCATTAAAGTCCTTAAGGCCCCTAAGGTCTTTAAAGTCCTTAAGGGCCTTAAGGTTCGCATAACTAAAAGAACCTTATAATCAAATTTGTTTTATGGCGCTTCCGGCCCCACCCGCTTATTCAGATCCCATACAAGATCTGCTTCCGGAAGAAGGGGAAGATATCCCAGCCAGGGATGGGAGTCCAGATGATCCTGACTCTGCTGCAGCTTGCGGCTGTGCTCTTTGATGGGCGATACTATGTCTTTGATATTGCCCTCAAGCTTTGGTGCCGTTGCATAACCTGTGGCCTGCATGGCATAGTTCACAGCCTCCTGACTGTACTGCTGGGAACGGGCAAGGGTTTCCAGTGCTTTGGCGGGATTATGGAAACCAGCACTGTTTTCCGCTGATATCCAGTCCCAGAACATCTGCCCCTTACGGATTCGCTCCTGAGCGGCGATCATTAAATCTTCATAATTATCCGGCTTTTCCCCCTCAAAGGCACGGGCAAGGCGCACGGCTTCATGGGCCTTCACGGAAAGATCCTGAGCCACCATCAACTGCTCCCAGGTGCGTTCCTGAGTATAAACAACCCGCTCCTTAAGATATTCCGGTGTTTTATCACTGTGGCACTGCCCGCAGGTCCGGCTGATGCTTTCAGCACTTTTCAAGGGCGAAGTCCAGTGGTGGGAAGATATTTTCTTTTTACCGTCCATGCGGCGATAGGGCATGTGGCAGTCGGAGCAGGAAACACCGGCGGCCCCATGGGGACCATCATACCAGGTTTCAAATTCCGGATGCTGAATCTTGATCATGGGCGTATCGGAAACCGCATGGGTCCAGTCCACAAAATTTCCCTCAAAGCCCTTGCGTTCAGTGGAACCCTTATCCTTATAATATTCATAGACATTTTCTGGATTTCTGCCCAGATCCCAGGGAAATACGGGCTTGGCCTCAGGCCCCAATGCCTTATCCTGAAAATAATATTCCACATGGCACTGGGCACAGACCAGAGAACGCATTTCATTTCTGGACGCCTCCCGCCAGTCCTGCCCCATGCGCTTCAAAGCCTCATCCAAAGGCACACTGGTAATTCTCAAGTCCATACTCTGGGGATCATGGCAGGTGGCACAGCCTATGGTGTGGTCATCCAGATCCAGCTCTTCCCTGAAGGAATGAAACTCCATGGCCCAGAAATCATCATCATATTTATCCACCCACTCGATCATTTTGGGCGTTTTGCAGGTATAGCAGGTGGAGGGCAGGCCCGCCTCCTCACTGTAACGATTGATGCGATCAATGTGCAACACATCATAAAGGGCAAAGGTGTGGCCTCTGGCCCGGTTGTATTCATAACTGAAGGGATAACCCATCCAGAGATTTTTCAGATAGGGCTGACAGTATTTATAAGCCCTTGGCAGATCTCCGCAGAGGTGTTTTTCATGGGGAACTGAACCCGCATATTCGGTCATCTGCGTGTCATCGTTGTTGGCAAGGAAGGTTTCATAATGCAGGGGGAACTGTTTTTTAAAGGCTGAATTGCGGATTTCGTCCGCCCCCAGTTTTGTTTTATAAGATGGTGTTTCAGGGTCCGGAACCTGAGTACAGCCACCCATTACAAATCCAGCTGTCAGAAGACAGCATACCACAAGCAGCCGGATATTCCGGCCAGCAGTCCTATTCATTGGCTACCCTCCTTTCAGCAATGGGCGACTTGGAAAAATGGGGAACCTGACGGTGGCAGTCCGTACAGGATTCCTTGGCATCAGCCACATTGAGATTTGTCATGGTGTGGCAGGCCATGCAGTTTTCATTGACCACATCCTTTGTGGCCTGGGTGGTATGAATCACATCCAGAACATCGCCAAAGGTATTCTGGTACACATCCTTGGCACCTGCCTTGACCTTGAACATGATTTTCCGCATACCGCCCGCAGGTGCATGGCAGTCATTGCAGGAAAGGGAGGCATGCACAGAATTCTGCTGGGTACGCACCACCTCATACATGATGTGACAGGATCCGCAGAATGCGGGCTCATCCGTGGCTTTCATGGAAAAATCCGCTGCCGCATAAATACCGGCACCCACAACAATCAGACCAAGGGCCAGAAGCAGGGTTTTCATACCGCCGGGAGGTGCCTTCATAAAAACCTCCTGTTTAAAACAAGTCCTTAAAATTTAAGGATGCTGAGAAAAGTCTCAGCATCCGTCCAGACATTAACGACCCGCCATCATAGCTGCCACATCTTCTTCCACAGAGGATATGGGTTTGATATCAAATTTTTCCACAAGCACCTTAGCCACGGCCGGAGACAAAAAGGCCGGCAGCGTGGGACCAAGGCGGATTCCCTTAACCCCAAGGGAGAGAAGGGCCAGAAGAACGGCTACTGCCTTCTGTTCATACCAGGCTATATCATAGGAAATGGGCAGTTCATTAATGTCTTCTAAGCCAAAAACTTCTTTCAGTTTCAGGGCTATCACGGCAAGGGAATAGGAGTCATTGCACTGACCCGCATCCAGCACCCGTGGAATACCACCTATATCTCCTAAATTCAGCTTATTGTAACGATACTTTGCACATCCCGCCGTAAGTATGACCGTATCTGAAGGAAGACTTTCAGCAACTTCCGTATAATAGCTGCGGCTTTTGTGCCTTCCGTCGCAACCGGCCATGACCACAAAACGGCGGATGGCACCGCTCTTTACTGCCTCCACAACCTTATCAGCCAGTGCCAGAACCTGATTATGGGCAAAGCCTCCCACAATGCTTCCCTCTTCAAGGCTTATCGGTGGTGCACAGCTTCTGGCTTTCTCGATGAGGGGAGAGAAATCCCTGACCCCGCCTTCTGGCCGGTCTGCAATGTGCATAGCCCCTTCATAGCCCACCACACCCGTTGTAAACAGACGATCCAGATAGCTATTGTCCTTTTTTAAAGGCACAAGACAGTTGGTGGTGAGAAGCACGGGACCGTTAAAGGATTCAAACTCATCATTCTGGTGCCACCATGAACCACCGTAATTTCCCACAAAGTGAGTATACTTTTTAAAAGCAGGATAGTAATTGGCAGGCAGCATTTCTCCATGGGTATAAACGTCTATGCCCGTACCTTCGGTCTGACAGAGAAGTTCTTCCATATCTTTAAGGTCATGGCCGGAGATCAGAATACCGGGCTTGCTGCCAACGCCGATATTTACCTCGCTCAGTTCCGGATGACCATAGGTTTTCGTATTGGCCTCATCCAGAAGGGCCATGGTGCTGACGGCCATTTCTCCGGCCTTCATAACAAGGCCAGTCATGGCATCCACGGACAGCTCCTTTGTGGTCGAAGCCAGAGCTTCCATCATGAACTCGCCAATTTCTTCCTTATGAAATCCCAGAACAGCCGCATGCTCCGCATAGGCCGCAATGCCCTTAAGGCCTATGGTCAGAAGTTCTCTCAGGGAACGGACGTCTTCGTTGTCCGTTAGTAAAACGCCCACCTTTTTTGCCTTTTCCCCAAAGGCCTCAGCAGGAGCCGTCCAGGTAGCTGCCTCAGGAAGAGATTCTGCGCAATCCTTCCCGTTTTTTTCACGGTAAAGATCTCTGAATTTAACGGCAAGGCTTTCCCTGCGCCGCAGGCCTTCCTCAATCATGGAGCTAAAGCGGGCATTATCCCAGTTGGCATTGGTAATGGTGGCAAAAAGACCTTTCATGATAAAGTTGTCATGGCTCCGGTCAGCAGCCCCCATTTCCTTTAGTTTTTCGCCATAAACGGAAATGCCTTTCATGACAAAAATCAGAAGGTCCTGAAGGCTTGCCGTTTCTTCGGGTTTCCCGCAGAAACCCTTTACCGTGCATCCGGTGTTTTTCATGGTTTCCTGACACTGAAAACAGAACACAGGCGCCCTCCTTTTTTCATATGGTTACAAAGACATAGCCCTGAACATACCCCAAAAAAACCTTTAATTCCGAACCTTAAAATATTTTACCTTTCCTTATCACCGCAGACAAAATAACACCGTTTTTATTCGCGCACAAAAAACAGAAAAAGGATAAATATATCCCTACCCCTTATAATAAACAAAAGCAAACTAAAAAAAACTGCATCCCAGAAAGAAGAACCCTGAGGAAGACGCCATCCTTTGTTTTTTAAAAAGACCCATCCATGAAAGTGTTTAAAGAATCAGTTCATATCCCACACCAGCCAGCAGGCATTCAGCCATCCACTGTTAACTTAAAAGAAAATTCCATGAAAAAACTTTAAGATATTGGACTTTTTTCCATGAAAAAGTTATGATTCCATCCAATCAAAGGAGCTCAGTCAACCATTCTTAAAAAGGAGTTCGACCATGGCCGTAAATGTCAGATCCATAGGTTTCAGGCTGCTAAGTGTCAGCCTGCTTTCAGTTCTCATTCCCCTTCTGGCCGTAGGCTTCATTGCCATGAGCAGATCCACAACAGCATTAACCGTCATCGCCTCAGATAACACCCATGGCATTGCCCAGGATCTGGCCAATCTCATGGACAACCTTCTCATTGCAGAAGTCCGTCTGGCAGACACCTTTGCCAAAGAAGAAAACATCAGAAAACTTCTGGTGGAAGCCCACACAAAGGGGTCTGCAGCTGTAAGACCCCAGGCCCTCCATGTTTTTGAAAACCTCAAGGTCCAGTTCCCCGCCCTTGGATCAAACTATCAGGGCATTTTTGTTGCGGATGCCAAAGGAGAACTTCTCACCGGCGTCATGCCCAATGGCAATGAATATGTTGGATTTAATATTGCCAACAATGATGAGTTTAAAAGGGCCATGTCCACCAAAAAAACCGTCATCGGCAATGTGCTGCGCTCCCAGGCCACGGGCGGCCTAGTCCTGCCCATAAACTCACCCATCCTTTCTGGCAGGGGCGAGTTTCTCGGAGTTTTTGCCACTGTAATCAATGCAAATTATCTAACGGAAATGGTCTCCTCCCGCAAACTTGGCAACACAGGTTATGGCTACATGCTCAATGAAAAGGGTCTGGTGCTGGCCCACCCCAATGAGGCCCTTATACTTAAAACAGATATCAATCAGATTCCTGGAATGGAGCACATTGCAAGGACAATGCTACGGGGAAATTCCGGCTCCGATGAATATGTTTTTCAGGGTGTGAGAAAAATGGCTGGTTTTGCCCCTGTTCCCAGTACGGGCTGGCTCATGTCCGTCACCCAGGACCATGCTGAATTTCTGGAAAGCTCCAGAGATGTGAGAAACGCCGTGGTACTGGTAATTATCCTTTCCCTTATTATTGTGGGCTTTATTGTAACCCTCCTTGTACGCTCCATTGTCAACCCCATCAATTCGGCTGTAGCCGGATTAAAGGATATTGCCCAAGGTGAGGGAGATCTCACCATGCGCCTTAAGATCAGTACAGAAGATGAGGTGGGAGAGCTGGCCCGGTGGTTCAATGTCTTTGTGGAAAAACTTCAAGGTATTATCCGTGACATAGGACAAGGGGTTAATACACTGGCATCCTCCTCCACCCAGCTTTCCACCATTGCCGACAACATGCAGCAGGGCGTTCAGGATGTATCCGGCCGTGCTGAAACCGTGGCAGCGGCCTCCGAAGAAATCTCCACCAACATGGATCAGTCCGCAGCGGCCCTGGAACAGTCCTCCAGCAACACCAACCTGCTGGCTACGGCATCGGAAGAGATGTCTTCCACCATAAGCGAAATTGCCCAAAACGCAGGCAAGGCAAGGCGTGTCTCCGATGATGCCGCAGGCAAAGCTTCCCGCATGTCCAAGCATATGGGCAGCCTGAAAGAGGCCGCCGATGCCATCGGAAAAGTTATCGAAACCATCACAGATATTTCAGAACAGGTGAATCTGCTGGCCTTGAACGCCACCATAGAGGCCGCCAGAGCCGGAGAAGCAGGCAAGGGTTTTGCCGTTGTAGCCAATGAAATCAAGGAACTGGCAAGGCAGACCGCTGCGGCATCTCAGGATATCCGCGAAAAGATTGAAGATATTCAGGGCACCACAGCCACCACCATTCAGGAGGTGGGTGAAATAACAACGGTAATCAATGATGTCAGTGAGGTTGTGGGCAATATTGCCGCAGCCGTGGAAGAGCAGTCCACCGCAGCCAGTGAGATTGCGGGTAATGTGGCTCAGGTATCTCAAGGAATTGAGCTGGTCCATGAAAATGCCAGCCAGAACGCCACCGTGGTGGGAGAGGTCACAAAGGACATTGCAGGTATAAATCACGCCATGGGTGAGATGAAAGAAAATGGAAGCCAGGTCAATGACAGTGCAAGGGAGCTTTCAAGGCTTTCAGAATCCCTTAAAAAAATGGTCGGGCAGTTTAAGATTTAAGATCCATTTATAAAACAAAGGTGCCTTTCACCCCAGCCGTCTCCCTGAGATGGCTGAGGTGAAAAAAACTGGAACAGCAAAACCAAATAAATCATGGTATTTCAAGAAATTTTCTGACTGTATCACATCTCAGGGAAGCTACTATTTTATCAAAAAATAGCTTTAAAAACACCACAAACATTATAAGATAGAAAAAAGCTTGTTTTCACAGAGCCATTCATGAGAATATCTGTATCATTCAGACAGTAACTGCAAAAACATTTCATTTCCCCACCTTTTATTCTTTCATCACCCTCCAGCAGCAAAGGAGCTTTCCATGGACGAAACAGCCAGTGCAGGCAAGTATCTGACCTTCTCCCTGGGAGAAGAAAACTACGGCATCGGCATTCTCAAGGTAAAGGAAATCATCGGTATGATGCCCATTACCTCCGTACCCCAGACACCGGATTTTATGAAGGGCGTCATCAATCTCCGGGGCAAGGTGATTCCCGTTGTGGATCTTCGCCTGAAATTTTCCATGCCAGCCACGGATTACACGGACCGGACCTGCATCATTGTCGTTGAGGTAAGGGGGCTTTCCTCCTCCATCCAGATGGGCTGCGTAGTGGATTCTGTGTCTGAAGTATTGAACATCAAAGGCGAAGACATCGAACCTGCCCCTTCCTTTGGAACAAAACTCCATACGGACTATATTCTCGGCATGGCCAAAATGGACGGCAAGGTCAATATCCTCCTGGACATCGACAGCATCCTGACCACCGAAGAGATTGACACCCTCACCCAGGAAGAATGAACCCCTTATCCCAATAAACAATCAGGAGGATAGCTATGCAGGGAACATGGACCATAGGAAAAAAGCTCATTGTATCTTTTATAGCTGTTGCCATCATTACCCTTCTTGTGGGTATTGCAGGCTTTTACGGTGCAAATCAGGGTGAAAAATCAATTAATGAGGTAGGTGCAGTAAGACTTCCTGCCGTAGACAGTCTTCTCATGATGGAAAGCAATCTGCGACTGGCCCGGGGCAATATGCGGACCCTTGCCATTCCCGGCCTTTCCATGGAACAGCGCCAGCGCCAGTATGAGGGCTTTACAACAGCCCGTAACAACTACAGAGAAGCTGCTGCCATTTACGGTCCTCTCCCCAAAACCCCGGATGGAGCAAGACTCTGGAACGAATTCCAACCTACCATTGCAGCCCTTGCAAGGGAAAACGACCGCTCCATGGAAATGGCCAGAGCCATTGATGCCAACGGCATTGCCGATCCCATGGCCCTTTCCCGCCGCATCGAGCAGTTTGCCAAAGACCATTATATGGTTGTGGATCAGGTAAGAAGCCTCATTGAAAATCCTGAAGCAAGGTTTGAAGGGGGCGAAAACCATACAGCCTGCAATGCTGGCCGATATTTCCCCACCTTCCAGACGGACAACCGCCAGCTCCAAACTGCCCTCCGGGATTTTGAAACACCCCACCGCCGCTTCCATGAGGCTGTGGGACGCATCAAAGAAGCCGTGGCTTCAGGCAGAACTGAAGCAGCCCGCCAGATTTTCAACAACGAAATGCAGCCTGCCATGGATGGCGTATTCAGAAGCTTTGCTGAGATGCAGGCCATAGCCGATGAATCGGTAAGAATCTTTGAAGCCATGAAGGAACAGGCCCTTGTGGTTACTGCAGCAAGGGAAAGGGCTGCCCTGAGCATTCTCGATCAGCTTGTAGACATCAACAGAGAAATAGCCCGTACGGAAACAGAAAACGCCCTGTCTCAGGCTGTCTTTATTGAAATTCTGGTTACTGTGGCATCCCTCCTCGGTGTCATCCTTGCCCTTGCTCTGGGCCTTCTCATCACCCGCAGCATCAACACCAACTTAAGCCGTATCATTGCAGGCTTGAATGAAGGCTCAGATCAGGTAGCCTCGGCCTCGGGTCAGGTTTCTTCCGCCAGCATCTCCCTTGCCGAAGGTGCCAGCGAACAGGCCGCATCCATAGAAGAAACCTCTTCTTCCATGGAAGAAATGTCTTCCATGA
This sequence comes from Desulfobotulus mexicanus, assembly GCF_006175995.1. Classification (NCBI taxonomy): domain Bacteria; kingdom Pseudomonadati; phylum Thermodesulfobacteriota; class Desulfobacteria; order Desulfobacterales; family Desulfobacteraceae; genus Desulfobotulus; species Desulfobotulus mexicanus. Next base: position 75,838 of record NZ_VDMB01000016.1, on the reverse strand, counting down.
TCAAGCAGAATGCCGACAATGCAGGGGAAGCCAATGCCCTCATGGGTCAGACAAGGGAGGTGGTAAACACAGCCACTTCCTCCATGGCTGAGCTTACCCGCTCCATGACAGACATTTCCAAGGCCAGCGATGAAACCTCTAAAATCATAAAAACCATAGATGAAATTGCCTTCCAAACCAACCTTCTCGCCCTCAATGCCGCCGTTGAAGCAGCCCGTGCCGGAGAAGCCGGAGCCGGTTTTGCCGTGGTGGCCGATGAGGTTAGAAACCTTGCCATGAGGGCTGCGGAAGCAGCAAAAAATACCGCAGAACTCATTGATGGTACTGTAAAAAAGGTGCAGCAGGGAAGCGAGCTTGTGAATCGCACCAATACAGCCTTTAGCGAGGTGGCTTCCAGTAACACCCAGGTAAGTCAGCTGGTGGCGGAAATTGCCGCTGCATCCAAGGAGCAGGCCCAGGGCATAGAGCAGATCAACAAGGCCGTTGCGGAAATGGACAAGGTAGTACAGCAGAATGCTGCCAATGCCGAAGAATCCGCATCCGCATCCGAAGAAATGAATGCCCAGGCCGAACAGATGAAATCCATGGTACAGGAACTTGTGGCCATGGTGGGTGGCGCTGCTGAAAGGGCAAGAAAGAATTCCTATAACCAGCCCCGTTACAGGGAAGAAAGCCAGAACCGTCCGGCCCTTGCAAGAACCCCTGCACCGGCAAGACAGAATCAGGACAGAAGCCTAAAGAGACCACCCCAGACGAAGGGCAAGGAAATCAGTCCCAAGCAGGTCATCCCCATGGATGATGACGATGATTTCGGCCGCTTCTGATCATGGGGTGTAAAAAGTGAGAAGTGAGAAGTAGGAAGTGGAGATTTCTTGCTCCGGGCACCCATAAAGGGTGCCCCTACAAAACAGGGGCCGTAAAAACCAGGCGTTAAGGGCAGTCCTTAACGCCTGCCCTTCCTTAAAATATTCAGGGACTTTAAAGACCCTAAAGACTTTAATGACCTTAAGAACTTCTAAATAAGCTCACAGCTTCTTTTATGGCAAAACCAAAAAAACTGCACAGGCCACTGAACATAGCAGAAGCGGTTTCCAGTCGCTTGAAAAAATGTATCAGGATGGCGTCTCTTCAAAAATGAAACAAAGAAAAGACGTGAATATGCCTACACAAGCCCATAAACCAGAAAACATAGCCCTTCCCCAGTCGGTTATGGATGCCCTTCCCCACCCCATTGCCATGGTGGGAAGAGATTATCTATACCAGTATGTGAACCTCGCCTACGCCCGTTTTTTCGAGCGGAGTACCGAAGAAATAAAGGGGCTGTCCGTCTCGGATCTCATGGGAGAAGAGCTTTTTGAGCAAAGCATAAAACCCCATATCAACCGCTGCCTTGGAGGAGAAACAATAAGCTATGAAGTTTTTGTACCTTTTCCGGGCAAGGGAGAACGCTGGATGCGCATGCAGTACTTCCCTTCCACGGATGAAAAGGGCAGCATCAGCGGCATCATCTCCCACGGAACAGACATTACAGAAGAAAAAAAGCAGCAGGAAATCACACTCAAAAGACATGAAACAGAGCTTCAGGAACAGGCTAACCTGAAGGCCATTTTTGATGTCTCACCCGTAGGCAAGATGATCGTCAATGAAAAGGGACTTGTGACCCGTATCAATGCAGCACTCATGCCCATTGCAGGCAGTGAACCTCTGGAAAAAAGAGCTTTAAAAAATCCCGGAGATATTCTCGGCTGTGAGTACGCCCTGCAGGGCTGCCGGAACCATGAGAACTGTTCCCACTGCCGCATCAGTGCCGTTCTCAACAGAATATTTGAAACGGGCCAGAGTAGTACAGACATTGAAAGCACCCACAGCTTCACCATATCCAACAAGCTTAACCCCGTATCCTTCATCGTTGGCGGTGCCCCCCTTTTTATCAGCGGAGAACGCCATGCCCTGATAACCCTCATGGATATCACCGCCCACAGAAAAACAGAAGAAAGGGCTGCCTACCTTTCTGCCATTCTGGAAAGCAGTGATACCATTGCAGTTCTTAAGGACAAAGACCTGCGCTATATCCATGTCAATAAGGCCTATCTCAAGCTCACCGGCCACAACGACCCGGAAGCTTTACGGGACAAAACGGACAGGGATCTTTTCCACGGCATTGCCAGCCCTGAAGATATTCAAATGTTCATGGAAGGCGACGAAAAAGCCATGCTGCTTCCCCATGGTGAGGAACTCACCATGGAAGAAACCATCCGCACGGATGACGGAAAAATCCGCACCTTCCTCAGCCGCAAATTTCCCGTATACGGTCAGGACTGCAAAAAATTTATAGGTGTGGCTACCCTGAGCAACGAAATCACAGGCCGAAAAGAAATGGAGGAGGAACTTCGCCTTAAACGCCAGCAGGCTGAAGCCGCCAACATCGCCAAGAGCAATTTTCTGGCCAACATGAGCCATGAAATCCGCACCCCCATGAACGGCATAATGGGCATGAATACGCTTCTGCTGGATACAGAACTGAATGCAGAACAACGGAGCTGTGCCGAGACCATAGGGAGCTGTGCCAGCTCTCTCATGGGAATCATCAATGATATTCTGGATCTTTCCAGAATTGAATCCGGGCGCATGGAACTTCATATCTCAGACTACAACCTCAACAGGATGGTGCAGGACATTTTATCTGCCATGGAGTTCAACGCCCGGCAGAAAGACTTGAAACTCTGCTTCTCCATAGCCCCCGAAACCCCGACAAACCTACGGGGAGACAGTCTGCGCTTAAGGCAGATTATTCTCAATATTCTGGACAATGCCATCAAGTTTACCGAAAAGGGAGAAATCCGGTTACATATCCATCCCCTAATGGAGAGCCATAAAGAGGTTCTGCTCCATTTCTCCATAGAAGATACGGGCATAGGCATTCCAGAGGAAAAAAACGGACTTGTTTTTCAGAAATTCAGCCAGCTGGAACCCTGCATTACAAAAAAATACGGGGGCAGCGGCCTTGGCCTTGCAATATGCAAGGAACTTGTGGAAATGATGGGAGGCCAAATAGGCTTTTTCAGCATCATGGGTCAAGGCTCCAACTTCTACTTTACAATTATTCAGGAGAAACAACAGCAAGTCCTCGAAAACCCAATGCCATCCGATACATCTTCTGGCAAAGCGCAGGAGCTCTTCCATGAAAAAACAGCCCGCATCCTTGTGGTGGAAGACGATGCCACCAATCAGGTTGTAGCTCTGGGGATTCTCAAAAAACTTGGGTTTTCGGCGAATCTGGCTGAAGACGGCGCACAGGCCCTGCAGAAATTGAAAACAGATACCTATGATCTGGTTCTCATGGATGTGCAGATGCCCGTGATGGACGGGCTGGAAGCCACAAAAAAAATCAGAAGTGCTGATTCCGGCATAGAAAACAGCAAAATCACAATCATTGCCATGACAGCCTATGCCATGGAAGGCGACCGGGAAAAATGTCTGGCAGCAGGAATGGACGACTACATAGCCAAACCCGTACACGCCATGGAACTGAAAGAAAAGGTAGAAAAATGGCTCCCTTTGATTCAGGAAAAAGCCCATGAAAAAAAAGAAGCGTAGAGACCGACTTGTCGAACAAAAACACAAAGCACATTGTACCTGCGAAAATCCTGCCCTCTGCCCGAAAATCGCTCCTGTGAAAGAAAGGGTAGCGGATGAGACAGTCATAAAAAACGAAGAACGCTTTCAGCAGATGCTTTCCCTTATTCCGGACATGGTCTCCATCCATGATACGGATATGAACATTTTATACAGCAACTGGAATGGTTTTGCTTCTGTACCTGAAGAAAAAAGAATTCTTGGCACAAAATGTTACCGGACATACAGGGACTGTGAGGATATCTGCCCCGACTGTCAGGCAAAAACCGTCCTTGAAACCACTGCATCAGGTATCCATACCTCAGTTTTCAGGCCGCATTCATCGTGGGAACCATATCGAAAAAGGAAATTCTTCTTGCCTGCACACAAAAATTCCCATCATCGCCATGACCGCCGGAGCCATGCAACAGGACAGGGTACGCTGTCTTGAGGCGGGTATGGATGATTACATCTCAAAGCCTGTTCTTCCCGAAGAGCTGATGCATGTTCTTACAAAATGGCTGCCCCTTAACGATGCCCTGCCCCTGCTGATGAGAAGGCTTTAAACTAGAAAATCAAAAAACTTTTATATTTATTCGCCAATCCCTGCCCGAGATTCTTTTACAGCATCAAGAATATCTTGAGTTGTTGTTTTTGTTTTTATGCCTGTAACGTCAAAAGGAGATTTGGGAGACTTACTGAACCTCCCCATGGCTAAAGCCAGGGGGTTCTGACAGCAAGGACTGCATCTCTTCGTGGCTCTCGCCTTGCGGCTACAGCATCCACGACCTCGATACATTCCGATCTGTCTTTGACGGACGAACAGCTCTGTCTCCGGATACCGAAGCTCGAAGGCACAGACCTCCGAYTTGCTGTTTCTGTTACCCTTGACATCGCCCGTCGCAGCAGCGGTTCCGCAGCCGACCAGTCTTTATTCGCCTGATGGATGCCAAGGGTGTTGTTGCTACAATGTTTTGCCAGAAATGCCGAAAAAAGATCCCTTTGAGCCGTTACACCACAACTGCAAATATGATGACGCTGGCTAAGGGGTTTTTTCTTGACAGTACCGCAGATACAGGTTTGGGAAAGGCGGGTTGTCCGAGTATTTATCAGCTCAACACCACCGCTAGCATTTGCAGCTTTGCGGGTTATTTCACTGACAAACATTCCTGGACCACGCACTGAAACACTGCGCCCATAGTTTTTCTGGAAGGATTTATAGGATAATTGTTCCGTCTTTACATTTTTGCCAAGGCTTAGAATTTTGTTGCAAAGCTCTCCATGCTGCTTTTTTCTGGTTGCAGCAAGTTTTCTTTGACATTCAGCAATCTGTTTTTGGCGTTTTTTGTATCGGTTTGAACGGTGCCATTTCCGTGATCCTTTTTTTACCGTACCATTCTCATTGTAGTTATCGGGATTGCTTGCCCTGCGGCTTCTGTCTTGGGCTCGCTGTTTGCGTCTGATTTCTTTCCATGGCTGGACGACTTCATCACAAAATTGAGTCAGAACAGCATCTTTAGTGCCRACAATGGCAATGGTTGAAGGGCCAATATCCAGACCGCATATATCCTCTGAAAKCTCATTTTTTCTCTTTTGATGGGGTTTYCCCTCAAGGACAAGCTGAACAAACCAGCAGATTTTACCTTTGATGGTCCGTTTTAYAAGACGCAGATATTTAACCCGGCATGAAAGGGCATGRGCCTCGACACCATGTTTATCCTTCAGATCAAACCYTGRAGCTATATCAAGACCGTTCCAGAGAACACGCCCCTTCCTCCAYCGAATACCCGAAGCATTGCTTTTGCCTTCAATGGAGGTGAACCAACCGTATCTTTTGAAACGGGGTCTTCCYCGTCCACCAAAGGCATATTCTTTTACGGCATTAAACGCTCTTGAGGCTGTCTTCTGGATTGTGAATGCATCAAGGTGATCCCCAAGCCAGCAGGCTTTACAGGTTTTTGCTGCAAAGGCATGAATGCTGTATTCTTTAAAATCAAACCTGTTATTGCACTCATTGAATAGGGCAGTTCTTTCTTTACYTTTGGGAGTTTTGCRCGCAGCCTGAAACATCTTTGATTCACGCATGAGATCCAGCCTGCGCAAGGACTCACGCAAGCARGCGTTGTACARGTTCCTTCCCGCATCCAGACGCACATCAAGCACTGCCTCGTCATGGGGTGTTGTTATCAGCGGTATCTCATRTATGAAGGTTTCAGTCATCGGTTCTTCTGTTCCTCRATGTACTGTTTTATTATGGAAAGAGGCGCACCTCCTACCGTTGCCACAAAATAACTGTTTGTCCAGAGAGTTGGCAGGCGTGACTTTATASTTGAAAATTCCTTGCGTAGTATCCTTGATGAATAACCTTTAAGCTGCTTTACCAACCTGTGAATGCCATATTGGGGATCAACTTCTATCAGCAGATGCACATGATCCGGCATAATTTCCAGTTCAATGACCTCAGATTGACGATCAGAAGCAACTTGATTTATAAGATCTTTGAGCCGTTCAGCAACGGCTCCTGTCAATACTTGTCTTCTATATTTTGAACACCATATTACATGGTATTTACAGGAGTATACGACATTGTTATTGTTTTTATATTTCATGACTATTATTATATACTAAGAGTCTGTATATTTCAATGCAAATCAATTCAAAACCGTCGCCTTATATCCCCATGGCTAAAGCCAGGGGCTTTACGGCGACTTTCGGTAAAAATTGCAGGGGCAGCCCTTGCCCCTGTGATCCAAAGCCATGGATTTGTTCTGCAGGCTAGGGATGCTCAATGAGATATTCTATCTTCTTTTCGTCAAAACCGCCTACGGCAAGCAGGAGGATTTTTTTATTCCGCAGACCGAATTTTTCCCAGTATCTTCGGTTTCTGATCTGTTGCATGCCCTTTTTGACATCGCCTGTTTTGAATTCCACAATATATATTTTATCTGAAAAATGAATGGCGGCATCCATACGGCCCTTATCCGTCAGTATTTCTGCATCAATTTCCGCTCCCAGCATGACAAGGATCAGATAAAAGATGGAATGGTAATAATCTTCCTTTGCCGGGTACAGGTTATAGGGCAGTGAAGCAAAGGCTGCTGTCAGGAAGTGAATAAAGCTTTCAAAATCTTCCGAGGCAAGGCTCTGAAGCATTTTCAGGTAGGGTGGTTTGGCATGGGAGACCCCTTTTCCTGTATAATATCCAAGAATATTGTTGAGAAGCGATCGTTTTACCTCTCTGTTGGGAAGGCCCAGTCTGTAAAGCATTTCATCGGAAAAGCCCTTTTTTTTTTCTTTGATGGTGAGATAACCCGTTTGAAACAGAAGGGGAACCGGTTCAAGGTTATCATGGCCGTAACTGCCGAAACTGTAATTTTCCACCTCTATCCCTTCGAGGTCCGGCAGCAGAAAATGATTTTTTCGGATCAGCTCTATGAGAAAAGTGGGGGTTCCTGTTTCAAACCAGTAGTTGTTAAATGAGCTTTCGGCAAAAAAGCTTAAAATGGAAAAGGGATTGTAAAGCTTGTCTCTGCCATTCCAGCTGTAACCGTTGTACCAGGTTCGGATTTTTGATTTGAGTTCGTCATCTTTAATGTCCAGTGCGTCGGCACTTTGCTTCAGATGGGGTTCAAAATTGGCATACAGCTCCTCTTCCCTAATACCCAGCATTGTGCTGTAGGTGTCGGTGAAGGTGATGTCCCGCAGGTTGTTCAGTTTTGAGAAGACAGAGACCTTGCTAAACTTTGTCACACCCGTCAGCATAACAAATCTGAAACATGCATCCAGACCCTTTATGGCTTCGTAGAAGGAAGCAATATAATCTTTGTTTGTTCCTGCTTTGTCCGGGGCATCAATATAGTCGATGACCGCTTTGTCATACTCATCCACAAGCAGTACAACCTTCGCTTTTTTAGAAAGGGCAGTAACAAGCTGCTGGAAAAAGTTTTTGGGATCTTCCTCGTCAATGGAAATATTGTATTCAAGGGCGCTACTCTTCAAGGCATGGAGAAGGGTTCTTTCAAAGGTTTCAATATCAAGGTGATGGGTAATAAGATTGAAATCCAGATGAATGACGGGGTGGATGTTCCAGTCAATTTTATTTTCTATCCACAGGCCCTTAAACAGTTTTTTTTCCCCTTTAAAGATTTCCTTTAATGTGGAAAGCATAAGGCTTTTGCCAAATCGTCGGGGTCGGGATAAAAAACAGTATTTGTTCTGAATCAGGTTATGGTAGTCTTTTGTTTTGTCCACATAGACATACCCGTTTTCTATGATTTCCCTGAAGTTCTGTATGCCTATGGGTAGTTTTTTCATCGTTGACCTTTTTATTTGATTGGTTGAAGCAGTTCCGGCAGTCCTGCAAGGCTTGTGATATGGACTTCCGCCCCCAGATCTTTAGGGCCATAGCCGATAAAATGGCAGCCTGCTGCCGAGGCCGATTGTGCATCAAGGGGAGAGTCCCCGATGTAGATAAGGTTTTCAGGCCCTATGCCAAAGTAGCTGATAAGATTTTCCAGCATGTCGGGCCAGGGTTTGGCCCTGACCACATCCATGGATGTGATGAGCATATCAAAATGCTTTGTGAGATCAAAGTGATCCAGAAGGGGACGCAGGGTATTGGATCGGTTGGTGGCAACGGCGGTTTTAAAATCTGTCTGAAGGATTTTCAGCACTTTTCTCAGGTGCGGCTCTTCAATCATCAGGGGAAAAAGATCCGGGTAATGGAAGTTTTTCTGCTTTTCCCTGACCTTTTCCAGATCAACCCTGCCCTCAAAAAGATAGTCAATGGCTGTTGCTGAGGTATGCATATGCACATAATGGAAGTCCTTTTCATCCATGGGCGGCAGGTCAAAATTTTTGAGAAGGGTATTGTAATAGGTCTGGTTGGCTTTGCTGGAGTCAAACATCACGCCGTCGCAGTCAAAGGCAACGAGGCTGATATCTTTAAAGATCTGCATAGAACTTCCTTTTTTGATGCCTTATCTGACTCAGCCATGTCTGGTCAGGTGGCTATGATGCGGGCAGGCTAAGGCCTGCAATTATGAAAAATTTTCCCGGTCCTGTCCTGTAAGGATCACCTTTTAAGTGTGGCCTCAGTCAGACACAAATCCTGCCCCTTATCCTGCAGGGTTCAGTGCTGATTTTTTTCCGGAGGCCGGATATCCCCCAGCACCCGGATGCGGATGTCTTTTCTTATGGAGCTTTCAATGTCAAGTATCAGTGTATCATAGTAGCGGCCAGCCTCTTTTTTTGTATTGGAAGTGGAGACAAGATAGCCGTATTCTGTATCCAGAGCTGAGATGCTGAAATCGAAGTCTCCGCCCCTTGTGGCACGTATGCCTGTAACGGCAAAAGGGTATTCCGGGTCCGGTTTCAGGATAAGCTTCTGTTCAATGGTGTCTCCGGAAGCGCCATGCAGGCGGATGACGGAAGGCTCCATGATGGCAAAGGGCTTTATGAAACCTCTGATTTCAAACTGGATTTCAGGGTTGTCTGTTGCATTGGTTCTTACGGGTATGGTCTGAACCAGTGTGCGACCGGCATAGCCTGCGGTATTTACCCTTACATCAAGATGTCCCTCGCCACCGGGAGGGATGCGCCCCGTAAAGGAGGTCGCAGAGCAGCCTCAGCCGGGGCTTACCTTTAGTATGCGCAGTTCACTGTCTCCGGTATTGTGAAAGATGAAACGGTGGGTGATGATGCTGCCTTCGGGCAGGGTGTCAAAGGTGTATACCCTCTCTGGAACATGGAGGATTGGTTTTGCCCAGAGGGGCAGGGCTGACAGACAAAATATCAGAAAAAAGCAGATAAAGCTGATTGATTTCAGTGGCATGTGGTTTCCAGTGTTTTAGTCCTCATATTATGAAATAAAGCCGGAGTCATATATGGTCGCCTCAGCCGACAAGTCCCTTGAGCTGTTCTGCAAGGCGGGAGAGTTCGGCAGCACTTATCTGTACCTGCTGCCCACCGGATCTGATATGGGCTGCCGCATTGTTCACATCCGCAATATCCTGAGCCATGGTTTTGGATACGGAAGCTGTCTGGCCCACGGCTTCGGTTCCCTCATGAACTCCCGCCGAAGCCTGGGCAATGTTGGATGCCATCTCGCTGGTTACGGAAGACTGCTCTTCAATGGCTGTGGCAATACCTGCAATGTATTCCCCCACATTTTTTATGATGGCAGTAATTTTGTCGATATCTTTGATGGCATCCCCGGCGGCACCCTCAACGCCTTCCACCCTTTTTTTGATATCCTCTGTGGCCACAGCTGTCTGTCTGGCCAGTTCCTTGATTTCACCGGCAACCACGGCAAAGCCTTTGCCGGATTCTCCGGCACGGGCAGCCTCAATGGTGGCATTCAGGGCGAGAAGGTTGGTCTGTTCCGATATTTCAGTGATGGTTTCTGTGAACAGGGTGATTTCCCGGATGGCCGTGCCAAGCTGCTGCATCATAAAAGAGGTGGTTGCTGCCTGCTCCGTAGCCTGGGAGCTGATGGATCTCACCTTCGCCGTGTTGGATGCAATTTCGTTGATGGTCGCACTCATTTCTTCCGAGGCACTGGCAACGCTGGAGAGATTGGTTGCCGCCTGTTCCATGCTGGCGGCAATGGTGGCGCTTCCCACACTGGCCTCCTCTGCGGCGGCGGCAACCGTTGCTGTTTTTTCAGAAAGGGTATGGAGACTTCTGCTGGTATCGTCACTTACGGAAGACAGCTCCGTGGCAGAAGAAGCTACTGTGTTGGCATATTCCAGAATCTTATCATAATAGATTCCAAGGGCTTTTATGGACAGGTACAGGGGGTGGAAGGCGTTGCTGCGGGTTTCTGCAATTTTTTCAAGTTCAGCTTTTGATTTGCCATGATAATCCGTCATCATAAAAACAAGATCGGGAACAATCTCTTTGGCCACCTCAAGCCTGATGTCAATACCTATGACGGCTGTAATCCGGTTCTGTTTCTTTAAGGGTATGGAAAGGGTTGTCATGAGAACCTGCTGACCTTCAAGTTCAAAGTAAAAGGGTTTGATGATGCAGGTTTCGCCCTTTCTCATGGGGATTTTGTAGTAGTCCCAGTCTTTGTAGTCATCAAGGGGCATGGTTTTTAGGTCATTGCCGTCTCTGTAGATATAGATGCTGTCTTCTTTTTCAGACCAGCAGACCCAGAATCCTAAAAAATGATTGCTCTGGTCTGCCTGCATGGCATTTCTGAATACCCTTTCAATCTGCGCCCTGTTTCCAAGAATGTCCGTAAATCCGTTTTCCAGTTCAGACAGGGCTTTATACGCGCTGCCCATGACACAATAATCCACAAGGGCGCTTTTTTTTAAGTATTCCGTGGCAAGATCAATGGCATCCGATTCTTTCTTTTTCCCATGGACGTAAAAGACAAAAAGGACTGCCACCGTTGGAAGAAGTAAAAAAATAAGGGGCAGATCCCGGAATATCTGGCCGACTGAAAGGGAAAGGACAAGGGTGATACTGAAAAAAACGATGCCTGCTTTGTTTTTTGTAAAAAAGTCTATGATCGCTTTCATTGCTGTTTCTCCCCATGGGTGCCTGTGGCGGTAATTGTTTGATACAGTAGTGTATTTGTTTGGTGTTTGGTTTCTGCGGGTGGCCTTCTGTTTTATTGCCCCTCCCCCCCCGGCACTCGGGCCAACAGGTTTCAGTCCATGAAGCAGACCCGGCTTGTGTCCTGTGTGTCGGACCTCTCCCGGAGGTGCAGGTGAGAAGATCAGCAGGTTCAAGGCCTGTCCATATGTTTAAGCAATTTTTATTCCTGGCATGTCAGGGAGGTATCATTTTTTTATCTTTCAGAATCCGAATGAGATGGTACGCCTTTTTTTCCAGTTCAGGGAAAATGGCAGCGGCGGTATCCATATCCCCATGGAAGATACTCTCTTCCATCTTTGCAGCCATATCCATAAGAATTTCAGCCCCCACATTGGCGCTTGTACCCCGGAGCGCATGGGCTTTATGCCGGGCTTCTTCCCGGCTCCCGGATTCAAGGGCCGTTTTCAGGGTGTGCATGGATGAGGGAAGCTGTGCCGTATAGGTTTCCAGAATGGTTTTCACCATATCCAGATCCCCGTAAAGATATGTTTCAAGGGTCATGGGGTTCCAGGCAGCAGGTGACTGCCTGTTTGCAGAGGGAGTATCCGTAATGAAATCCGATGATATGCTCTGGGGTACATGGGGTTTTTCTGGTGCAGGAAAAGAATCTGCCGCCCTTGTTTCCACAGGCATTGTCTCAGGGGCAGGCTGCAGGCTCAGCCACCTTTTAATGGTTTTTGCCAGTGTTTCCGGATTTACGGGCTTGGATATATAGTCATTCATGCCTGCCTGAAGGCACTTTTCCCTGTCTCCCTGCATGGCATTGGCGGTCATGGCAATAATGGGCACAGTTTTTTTGCTTTCAGCGGCTTCTATTCTTCTGATTTCCCTGGTTGCCCTGAGACCGTCCATCCGGGGCATCTGCATATCCATAAGAATCAGATCGTAGGCATGGGCTTTGATGGATAAAAGTGCGTCTTCGCCATTTTCTGCGGTGTCTGCCTGAAGGCCCATTTTTTCCAGCATGCCAAGGGCCACCTGCTGATTGGTGAGATTGTCCTCCACCAGAAGGATGCGGATTTTTTGTTCTGAAAAATCAGGCTGGCGGCTGTAGCGGGCCTCCCTTGCCGTATGCCGGGTTACAAGGTCCGAAGGTTCCCTGCTGCCAAGGGCCATGCAGAGGCAGATGAAAAGTTCGCCATAGGGAACGGGTTTGGTCAGATAGGCGGAAAAGCCGATTTCATTTACCATGGCGCTGTCTCCCCGACGGCTTGAGGAGCTCATCATGACCAGGCGGAGATCATTAAGAAGGGGATTGGATCTTATGGCTCTGCCCAGAGATGCGCCGTCCATGCCCGGCATCTGCATGTCCAGAATGGCCATGGCATAGGGTTTTTTTTCTTCAAGGGCCTGATAAATGGCCCCCAGTGCTGAAGGGCCATTTTCTGCCTCATGAATGATCATGCCTGCGGCTTTCAGGCGGATATGCAGTATCTCCCTGTTTGTCGCATTGTCATCCACAAGCAGTACCCTGAGACCGCTGAGCGCTGCACATGCAATCTGTTCCTGCTGTACCGGTAAGCCTGCCTGCATTTTTACGGAAAAACAGAATACCGATCCCTTGCCTTCCACGCTTTCAACCTCAATATTTCCTCCCATGAGTTCTATCAGTTGTTTTGTGATGGCAAGGCCAAGGCCCGTTCCTCCGTAGCGCCTTGATATGGAAGCATCTACCTGGGTAAACTGATTGAAAAGATGCGGTATTTTGTCTTCCGGGATACCGATGCCCGTATCCCGGATTCTGAATTCCATGGTGATGTCATCATTTTTTTCTGCCAGCAGACTCACATGGATCAGGACTTCTCCTTCATGGGTGAATTTGATGGCATTGCCCACAAGGTTGGTGAGTACCTGACGCAGTCTGCCCGGATCTCCATTAAGGCGATCCGGAACATTTTCTTCAATGAACAAGATGAGTTCAAGTCCCTTTTCGTCAGCCTTGAAAGCCATCATGGCGGCGAGGTCATCCAGGAGGGGTCTCAGACTGAAATTCAGGGCTTCCAGTTCCAGATGACCGGACTCAATTTTGGAAAAATCAAGGATATCGTTGATCAGAGAGAGCAGGGCTTTGGCGCTGGACTCAAGGGTTTCCGTATAACGGCGCTGTTTTTCGTCCAGAGCTGTATCCAGAAGCAGGCCTGCCATGCCCAGAACGCCATTCATGGGGGTTCGTATTTCATGGCTCATGTTTGCCAGAAATTCACTTTTGGCGATGCTGGCCATTTTTGCTTCTTCGGCCAGATGGTTGGCCCTTTCTATGGATTTTTCCAGAAGAAAATTGCTTTCAAGGAGCATGCGCTCATTTCTTTTTCTCTCTGAAATGTCGGAGTAGGTGGCATAGCCGCCCTGAATGATGCCATGGATGCGGACAGGGCCACCCTTCAGCATGACTTCAATGGCCCGGCCATCCCTGGCATATCGGACGGCTTCCATTTCTATGGTTTCTCCGCCAAGAATTCTGGGAGAGCCGTATTCATGTTCCTGTTTCAGGGGATCAACAACCGTATTGATATTTTTTCCCGATACTTCTTCAAGTGTATAGCCGAACAATTCCGTAAAACGTTCATTTACGTTAAAAATACAATGGTTTGTGTCAAAGTAAACCATGGCGTCATTGGTGCTGGTAAAAACAGATTCAAAGTGCGCCTTGCGGGTTAGCATTTCTTCTTCGCTTTGTTGTCTTCTTTCAAGGGCAAGGCAGGCAAGGCAGGCCCTTGCGAGCATTTTGCCCATGGGAGCCATTTCATGGAGAAAAAAATTATCAAAGGCCGCAGCCCTTGCAAGAAAAAGAAAGCCGAAATCTTCCAGCATAAAGGCATAGCAGTGCTGTTCGCCATGCTGCACGGAGTGCCATGGGAGAGCCGGAGCTTCTTCCAGGGCATGGGCCAGACTGGCCATGGGTTCAAGGTAGCCCCCATGGCCTGCCATGGCTTTGGGCAGGATGTGTTCCGTCACCGGCTCCCCTTTGTCGGTGCGCACCACGGCGGCCATGGTGCAGTTCAGCTTTCTGAGAAAAACCCTAAGGCTGTTTTTCAGTATGGTTTTGAGGCTGAATTCTCCACTGATGGCAAAGGCGATCTGAAGGAAAGCATCCTTATACATATCAGGGTTCACAGGCATCTCCAAGCAGGGCTGCAACTGCTGTCTTGTTATAAAACTCAAGGAAGGCATCGCCGGTATTGGCTATTTCTCCAAGGCTCAAGGCTCCGAAGGTAACGCTGCCCTGTTCTACGGCCTGAATCTCCCTGCGGAAATCATCCCCCATGAAGAGAACCCTTGAAATGCAGTCCATGAAAAAGAGGACCGGATTTTTTTCTTCTCCCCTGTAGTTGGCTGATGCCGTGTTTCTGGCCTCCACGGCACCTTTAATAAGGGAGTCCATGTCTCCGTTCAGAATGTGGATATAATTGCCTTCCGGAACCTCGCCCACACAGACAAGGGCATTTTCTTCCGTGAGTATGGGGTCGCGCACCACCATTTCCGCGCCCATGCGGGCGATACCCAGGGGGTAGGCCTTGGCAATATCGAAAAAGGTTGTTTTTTCAAAGGAAACATTTCCGTGTTTTTCTATGATTTCCCTGTACACGTCAAAGGCGGGTTTCCAGTTCAGGGAAAGAACCCTGTTGGCTGAGGATGCTGTCACCTTGATGGTTTCTGAAACCGGATGCCAGCCATGGGCGACACCGATGCCGCTTGATACCTTAGAAAGTCCCAGAACGGCCGCATCCATAAGAAGCCCCTCCGGGGTAATAATACATGGCTTCTGCTTGAAGCTGAGGGAACCGGCACCGCCGCCGACATAATTGGGTTCAAGGCCAAGGGTACTGAAAAGGCCCTCCACGAGTTCTGCAATGCGTTTTGCCATGCCATCCACAAAGACAAAAAGTGTTGCAGAAGAAAAGTTTTCGCTGGAAAGGAGATCGTCAAGTTCATCTTCAAGCTCTGTTTCAGGACGGCTGATATCTTTAATAACAAAGGGTTTTACGGGATGACGGAGCCCTGCCACAAGGGTGCCCTGTTCAAGGTTCTTCCCCTCGGCAATAATCTGCGGGAAGATGCCTCCAAAAACCGGAACGGGAAGAGATTGGAACAGTGGATCTGCTTCTTCCTTTGTCCATTCGTTACCATCGCATCCGAGTATTAAAAGGCTTTTTACCCTTGGATCTGAAGCCATGCGGCGGGCAATTTTTTCTGCTGCTTCAAGGTGGCCTTCGCTGCATACCTGAATAATCATTGGGCGGATTTCCTTTCTTTGGGTAAAGGGGGATTTTTCAGATGATTCCATGAAAACAGAAACACCATTTACCTCATCTCCTTGGGTGGAGGTTTTGCCGGGAATGGGATTTAATAAAAAAACAGGTCTTAAAAGCCAGGACAGAGAAGGTTCGGCAGAAAGCCGGAAGTTTTTTAATGGAGATGGAACTGGAAAAGAATCAGTGAAAAGTTTTTTAAAAATGACATAAAGTACTTTTTTGTTCAAGAAATAATTCAATGCGGCACTCCCCATGGCAGGGGGGAGGGGGCTTTTTTTGAGGTTTCAAAAAAAGAGTGAACGGTGTATTCTCGGTGGATAAAGGAAGACAGGGAGTTCCTTTCCCGGTTTATCGCGCTCTGATTGACTGAACATCGGCTTTTTTCAGGTTTTTTTTAATGACATCGGCAGGCCGTATCATGCGGCCTGGCTGACCGGAAAGAGTGTGCCATGCCTTCTGAACAAATCCGGACGAAAACAGTGCTGAAACGCTCCTTTGCCGGACTCGCTCTCCTTCTTTTATTTACGTTTCTGGCCCTTTTCACGCAGCCCCTTTTTTTCCTTACAGCCTGTGCATTTGCAGCCATTCTTTTCTGGATTTACAAGCACCGCAGGGCTGTGGCCGAGCTGCGGCGAAGCCAGAAGAGAATTCTTGAGAACGAGAAAAAGCTCATTGATATTTTAAATAATCTCACCCATGTGGTCTGGTCCTTAAGCTGGCCGGACATGAAAACTCTTTTTTACATCAGCCCTTCCGCAGAATCCCTTTACGGTCTTCCCCTGCAGTCTTTCCATGACAATCCGGATATCTATTTCAGTACGGTTCATCCCGAGGATTTGAAACGCTTTGAGAATGTACGGCAGAAGCTTGAAGAAGAGGGATACATAAACCACAGCTACAGGATTCTCCATGCAGATGGCAGAGTGCGCTGGGTCAGTGCCAACTGTTACCTTGTGAAGGATGAGGATGGCAGGGCCGTCCGTCTGGACAGAATCCAGACGGATATTACCCAGCAGAAAGAATGGGAGGAAAGGCTGAAGGCCAGTGAGATGCGGTTTCGGGTTCTGGAGGAAAATTCGGATACCATCACCCAGATTATTGATCTCAACGGCAATGCCACCTATGTGAGTTCTCAGGTGGAAAGTATTCTCGGTTATACTCCGGAAGAAAAGACATCTATGCAGGATAATCTGGCGATGATTCATCCCGATGATCTGCCCGCCGTGCGGCAGGCCATAGGGAGGGTCAGTACGGAGCCCTTTGCAAAGGATCGTATTTCCTATCGCTACCGTCATAAAACGGGTCACTGGGTCTGGGTGGAAACCAGAGGCTGCAACCTTCTCCATGACCCTGTGGTTTCGGGAATCTTTCTTTCCATTCAGGACATTACGGCACGTAAGGAAGCGGAAATGGAGCTTGTCCGGTCCAGAGAAGAGCTGGAAATGACCAATCATGCTTTGGAGGATGTCATTGGTCAGGCCCAGGAAATGGCCCTGCAGGCCCAGATGGCAAGCATCGCTAAAAGTGAATTTCTTGCCAATATGAGCCATGAGATCCGCACCCCCATGAACGGGGTCATCGGCATGACAGATCTCCTCCTTGATACACAGCTCGATGATGAGCAGCGACGCTATGGGGAAACCATCAGCAGCAGCGCTGGTGCCCTTTTGGGGCTGATCAATGACATTCTGGATTTTTCCAAGATTGAGGCGGGTAAGCTGAGCCTTGACATGCTGGACTTTGACCTTGAAAGGTTGGTGCAGGAGCTTTGTCTTTCCATGGCCTTGCGGGCGCAGGAAAAAAATATTGAACTTGTTTTTGACATGGCCCCGGAAGTTCCTTCGCGGGTGCAGGGAGATCCAGGAAGGCTGCGTCAGATTCTCACCAATCTTGTGGGCAATGCCATTAAATTTACACAAAATGGTGAAGTCAGCATCCACATAGGAAAACTCTCCGGGGAAGATAATCATGTAGGGCTTCATATTGCTATACGGGATACGGGTATTGGTATTCCTGAAGAAAAACAGCACCTGCTCTTTGAAAAATTCTCTCAGGTGGAAAGCTCCACCACACGCCAGTATGGGGGGACGGGCTTAGGCCTTGCCATTTCCAGAGAACTTGTCACCCTCATGGGCGGAGAAATGGGCGTGGAAAGCCGTAAAGGAGAAGGCAGTACCTTCTGGTTCACTTTGCAGTTGAAGCTCCAGGATCAGGCTGCCTGGATTCCTTCTCTCCCGCCCGAAGGCCTGAAAGGTATTTCCTGCTTGATTGTGGACGACAATGCCACCAATCGTGAGGTGCTGCGTATCCGCATGAATCTCTGGGGCATGCGGCCAGCCGAGGCGGAAAACGGGCCAAAAGCCCTGCAGATGCTGGAAGAAGCCGTTTATAATAAAGATCCCTTTCCCATTGCGGTTCTGGATATGCAGATGCCGGGAATGGATGGCAGGGAGCTGGGCCGCATTATTAGGGCAAGGCCCGCTTTGGCGGATATCCGGCTGATCATGCTTTCTTCCCTTGCACAGCGGGGGGAGGCCGCTGAGCTGGCGGATATCGGTTTTACGGGGGTGCTCCCAAAGCCTGTGATTCATCAGGATCTTCAGGCTCTCTGCTGCATGGCTTTGGGTCTTAAGGAAGAGGGGCTGCCATCGTCGGGTTCCATCCTGACCCGGCACACCATCCGGGAAACCCTGCCTTCCTTTGCCGGAAGCGGATATCGTATTCTTCTTGTGGATGACAATTCCATTAACCGGAAGGTGGCCCTTGGCATTTTATCCCGGTTGGGGCTGGATGCGGATACGGCGGGGGATGGGGCTGAGGCTTTGGAAATGCTTGAAAAAGAATCCTACGACCTTGTCCTCATGGATGTACAGATGCCAGTCATTGACGGACTCACTGCCACACAGAAAATTCGTTCCTGGGATGCCTCCCATATCAACCGGAGTATCCCAATCATTGCCATGACCGCCTATGCCATGCAGGGGGACAGGGAAAGATGCCTTGAAGCAGGCATGAGTGACTACCTTGCCAAGCCCGTCATTCCCCATGCGCTGGCTGAAGTGCTGCAGAAATGGCTGGGAAACCGGAGCAGCCATGAAGGTGCCGGGGCAGGTGAAATGCCATCCTCCCCGGAACATGGAGTAAAGGTATGGAATCCTGAAACCCTTGAAATCATGACCATGGGGGATTTGGAGCTGGCCGCCGGTATAATGGATGATTTCCATGCGGCCATTCCCCTTCATCTTGAGAAAATGCAGGATTTTCTGAAAGAGGGGGATTTCGATGGCATGAAGCTGGAAGCCCATACTCTGAAAGGGATCTCCGCACAGGTGGGCGCTGAGGCCCTGCGGGATGCTGCCTGTCGCATGGAGACAATCTGCAGGAATAAGAACAGGGACGCCCTTTCTGCGGCAGTAGCGGCAGTGGCGCAGGGGGTGAAGGATGTGCAGCAGTATCAGGGAATTCCTGATGCCAATGATTTTTAGTAGTTGATGGGTTCTAAAAAAATGCAGGTCCAGTATGGAAACAGCATTGTTTTGGCCCATTCCATACCGAAAGTCGCCGTAAAGCCCTTGGTTTAGGCATGGCGAGGTTCAGTCTTTGCTTTTCAGAGAAAAAATCTTTTCCACCTCATTTTTAAGCTTTTCATAGGCATCTTCAAGGCCTGTCATCTGTTTGCCTACCTCATCCATATTTCCGGATTCAGCGTTTTTTTCCATTTCCCCTGCCAGGGAGGAAAAGGTTGCTGCATGGATGTTGGCGGTTTTGCCTTTGAGGGTGTGGGTCAGCAGATGCACATTGGCAAGGTCATTGGCTTTGAGTGCTGTTTTCAGATCTTCCATGCGCTGGGGAAGGCTTTCCATGCAGATGGATAAAACCTTATCAACGATAGCTTGGTCGTTCATGAACCTTTTTAAAAATCCCCCATAATCAAAAATCAAAGGATCTGTTTCTGTTGCATTGGCAATATCTTCTGGCATTTGTGATGTGCGTGTAGTTTCTTTTGTTTTCTTCTGGTTATTTTCTTCCGGCCTTAAGGGTGCTTTTTCTGTCTCATTGTTTAAAGGCAGATATTTTTCCAGTATCCGGGCTAGATCAGGAAGCTCTACGGGTTTCGAGATGAAGTCATCCATGCCCGCTTCAAGGCAGCGATCCCTGTCCTGTTGCATGGCTGCTGCTGTCATGGCGATGATGGGAACCTTTTGTAAAAAGCGTGTTTCTGATTCTTTTTCCCTTGTATTTTCAATTAAATTTAAACGGTCTGCCTCAAGGTTTCGGATTTTTCCTGTGGCTTCAAGGCCGTCCATTTCCGGCATCATGACATCCATGAAAATAAGGTCGTAGGTACTGCTTTCAAAGGCATGGAGGGCTTTAAGACCGGTATCTGCGATGTCTGCACCAAGGCCGAATTTCTGCAGAAGACCAAGGGCCACTTCCTGATTGGTGGTGTTGTCTTCCGCAAGGAGAATGCGGCCGGAAAAGCAGGGAAGGCTATATATTTCAGGACATACTGTTTTTCCTTCAAGGGTTTCGAAGGAAGGGAGCTTTTCATCTGTCAATACCGATTTCAGTACATGGAAGAGATCCGATTGCCGCAGGGGTTTATTTATAAAACCCGTAAAACCGGATTCTTCATTCAGCCTCTTGTATGTCTGATCAAGGGGAGTGAGCAGGACAAGGAAAAGATCTTGAAAACGATCATCTTCTTTTATTTTTTTTCCAAGGGCCATGCCATCCGTATCCGGCATATCTCTGTCAATGAGGGCAAGGCGAAAGGGTTTTTTCTGGCCATGGAAAGAGACAAGCCTGTCAAGAGCCTCTTTTCCGTTTGCCGCAGTTTCAGGTTTAAAGCCCATAAACTCAAGTTCTTTGGACAGATATTTGCGACTGCTGGCATTGTCGTCCACCACAAGGATATGAAGCCCTTGAAGACTTTTCTGGATTTCAGGCCTGCTTTTATTTTTATCCGCCTGCAGACCAAAACGGGCCGTGAACCAGAAGCTTGAGCCTTCACCCTCAACACTTTCAACTCCTGTCTCACCCTTCATTATGGAAGCAAGCTGTCTGCATATGGCAAGCCCAAGTCCTGTACCTCCGAATTTTCTGCTGACGGATGCATCTACCTGGCTGAAGGCATTAAAGAGCAGATCTTTTCTATCCTCCGGAATACCAATGCCCGTATCCCTGATGCAAAAGCGGAGCTGTACCTCATTTATATCCATATTTTCGACAGAAACATGAACAATGACTTCTCCCTTATCCGTAAATTTCAGGGCATTGCCCGTAAGATTGATAAGTATCTGCCGCAGTCTGCCGGGGTCACCAAGGATATGACGGGGAACATCAGGCTCAAGGAAGGTTATAAGTTCAAGCTTTTTCTCGCTGGCTTTGAGGGCTGTGCTGTCCACAAAATCATCCATCAGAGCCTGCAGATTAAAGTCTATGGTTTCCAGTGTCAGTTTACCGGCTTCGATTTTGGAAAAATCCAGTATGTCGTTGATAATATTCAGCAGAGCCTTGCCGCTGGACTCTATGGTTTTTGCATATCGATGTTGAACTTCATCAAGGCGGGTATCCATGAGCAGTCCTGCCATGCCCATGACACCATTCATGGGGGTACGGATCTCATGGCTCATGTTGGCAAGAAATGTACTCTTGGCGATACTGGCCAGCTCGGCCTGCTCTTTTGCCTGCAGGAGTTCCTGTTCAAAACGGTTCTTGAGCAGTGTGTCGCCCAGGATATTGCCCATTACCCTAAGTATTTCTATCTGCTCCTGATCCAGAATGCATTTATTTATGACAGCATCAAAGCCTAAAAGACCTAAAATCTGGTTGTTACGGAAAATTGGAATACAGAGCACTGACTTGACCTTTTGGAATTCTAAGAGCCTTTTATCCGGCCCATCTGGCAATTGATCCACATCCTGTA
Organism: Desulfobotulus mexicanus; assembly: GCF_006175995.1. NCBI lineage: Bacteria > Pseudomonadati > Thermodesulfobacteriota > Desulfobacteria > Desulfobacterales > Desulfobacteraceae > Desulfobotulus > Desulfobotulus mexicanus. Next base: position 54,430 of record NZ_VDMB01000016.1, on the reverse strand, counting down.
CATAAAAGATTTTTCGCTGGTGGAAGATTTCATAGTTAGTTGGCAGTTCGGCCAAAGGGAAATTCTGAATGGCTGCATTTGCAGATTCTATGCCCGGAGCGCACCACTCATGGGTGTTTGACATGTATTGCCCATCTTCGGAAAACTTGAACACAAAGGTTCTGTCCACGCCCATAAATTCTCCATATTTCTGGAGCATGGAATTTATTTTTATATCGATATTAGTAGTGTTGGCATTGATGAAGTCCGCTGAAACTTCAGCAACCAGTCTTTGAAGCTTATCTTTGAAACGGACTTCTTCTTCCAGTTGCCTGCGTCCGGTGATGTCTTCCAGTGTGGCAATGACCTCTGTGGGGGAAGTACCGGGATGGACGGGATTATAGATAAGACGCAGGTAGGATGTTTTCTTGCCTGTAATGGAAGTGTAGATGTCTTCATGAATTACCTGCTCACCATTCAGGGCTTTTTGTGTAATTTTTCTGATAGGTTCTGGCAAGAGGGTCATGGTATTGAAACCGATGAGTTTTTCACGAGTGGAGCCCATAATCTCAAGGAGCTGGTCATTGCATTTCATTATGGTCCCAGAGGTATCCAGATAGAACATTCCTAATGGTGAGTTTTCAAAAATGATGCGATGGCTGCGTTCGCTCTGGCGCAGGTTTTCGCTCAGTTCCAGCAGTTTCTTGTTACGGCTTTTGATTTGCCAGGCCCAGATAAGGCTGAGGATGAGAAAAACTGAAAAAACAGCTATGACCCTGAACAGATGCCTGTAATTCACCGGGGTTTCCACCACAATGTTCACATGCTCATTGACGATGCTATCCCTTTCCCGTGGTGTGATGGTAACAATTGCCTTGTTCAGAATATCCCGCAGCTCGGGCATCTCTTTGAGTACACCCATGCGGAGCCGGTTCATGTAATGATCCTGAGGAGGCTGGCCCGCAATTTTAAGATTGAACCAGCCGTCTCTGCGGATGGTATAGGCTGCCATGGTCAAAGAACGAAGGGTCATGTCCGCTTCTCCTGCGGAAACCTTCCGGTAACATTCGTTTTCGTTTTCCACTGTGATTATGTTCAGGTTGGGGTAATCTTCCCGCAGAAACTGCCCCATGGATGTTCCATGGGGCAGGACCACAGTTCTGTCCACCAGCTCTGCAGGGTCGGAAATGTAGTTGTGTTCATTACGGGTTATGAAAACATTGGGGTTTGTAAAAAGGGCTTCGGTGAAGGTCAGCCATTCTTCCCTGGCCGGGGTCTGGTTAAGAAAAGGGATGAGCATGCAGCCACCCTGTCTGGAAACTTCCAGGGTTTCGGCCCAGTCCTTTGTGGGAATAATGACAAAGGGGATATTGAGTCTTTCTGCAACAATGCCTATCAGATCTGCGGCAATGCCGGTGAAATTGCCATGCTCATCTACAAGCTCATAGGGTTCCCAGTCATTATCCACACACATGCTTATTTCACCCAGACTGTTCAGATAAGCCTTCTCATCCGCAAGCAGTTCCAGCTTTTCTGCATGAAGGGCCAAAGGAAGCAGCAGTATGGCGGCAATGACAAGCCTCTTTCCTATGAATTTCAGAACTGTATTGCTTGTCATGTCCTATCCTTTATCGATATCAAAAACCTTAAAACCCTGATTGCCAAAGCAGTATATCACATGTTGAGAAATCTTTGCTTCAGGACATTCATTTTTAAGTCCTTCCACATAGCCTGCAATCTGCTGAGTATCTTCAGGAATCAGTGTGAAGTTTTTAATATCTGTATGGAATTTATTAAAGGCAGCATTGCTTCTTGTTCTCTCGGAATGAAGTTCCGGGAGCAACAGCATCCTGGAATGAGAGCTCAATTTCACTTCCCGCTATCCAGAGAAAATACCTGATCCACAGCCTTTTTAAGTTCTTCATAGGCATCTTCAAGGCCTGTCATTTGTTTGCGTACCCCATCCAGATTTCCGGATTCAGCGTTTTTTTCCATTTCCCCTGCCAGGGAGGAAAAGGTTGCTGCATGGATGTTGGCGGTTTTGCCTTTGAGGGTGTGGGTCAGCAGATGCACATTGGCAAGGTCATTGGCTTTAAGTGCTGTTTTCAGATCTTCCATGCGCTGGGGAAGGCTTTCCATGCAGATGGATAAAACCTTATCAACGATAGCTTGGTCGTTCATGAATCTTTTTAAAAATCCCCCATAATCAAAAATCAAAGGATCTGTTTCTGTTGCATTGGCAATATCTTCTGGCATTTGTGATCTGCGTGTAGTTTCTTTTGTTTTCTTCTGGTTATTTTCTTCCGGCCTTAAGGGTGCTTTTTCTGTCTCATTGTTTAAAGGCAGATATTTTTCCAGTATCCGGGCTAGATCAGGAAGCTCTACGGGTTTCGAGATGAAGTCATCCATGCCCGCTTCAAGGCAGCGATCCCTGTCCTGCTGCATGGCTGCTGCTGTCATGGCGATGATGGGAACCTTTTGTAAAAAGCCTGTTTCTGATTCTTTTTCCCTTGTATTTTCAATTAAATTTAAACGGTCTGCCTCAAGGTTTCGGATTTTTCCTGTGGCTTCAAGGCCGTCCATTTCCGGCATCATTACATCCATGAAAATAAGGTCGTAGGTACTGCTTTTAAAGGCATGGAGGGCTTTAAGACCGGTATCTGCGATGTCTGCACCAAGGCCGAATTTCTGCAGAAGACCAAGGGCCACTTCCTGATTGGTGGTGTTGTCTTCCGCAAGGAGAATGCGGCCGGAAAAGCAGGGAAGGCTATATATTTCAGGACATACTGTTTTTCCTTCAAGGGTTTCGAAGGAAGGGAGCTTTTCATCTGTCAATACTGATCTTAGGATATGGAAGAGATCCGATTGCCGCAGGGGTTTATTCATAAAACCCGTAAAACCGGATTCTTCATTCAGCCTCTTGTATGTCTGATCAAGGGGAGTGAGCAGGACAAGGAAAAGATCCTTAAAACGGCTATCTTCTTTTATTTTTTTTCCAAGGGCCATGCCATCCGTATCCGGCATATCCCTGTCAATGAGGGCAAGGGAAAAAGGTTTTTTACCGTCATGGAATGTGTTCAGCAAAGCAAAAGCTTCTTTACCATCTGCTGCCGTTTCGGGCTGAAAGCCTATATTTCTCAATTGTTTGGAAATAAAGTCCCGGCTGCTGGCATTGTCGTCCACCACAAGGATATGATGTCCTTTAAGGGTTGCAGAAATTGCTGACCGGCTTTTATTGTCCGCTGAGTCAAGACCAAACCGGGCCGTGAACCAGAAGGTTGAGCCTTCACCCTCCACGCTTTCCACCCCTGTTTCCCCATCCATCATGGCGGCAAGCTGTCTGCATATGGCAAGCCCAAGTCCTGTACCACCGAATTTTCTGCTGACGGATGCATCAATCTGGCTGAAGGCATTAAAGAGCAGATTTTTTCTATCCTCCGGAATGCCGATGCCCGTATCCCTGATCTGAAAGCGGAGCTGTACGTCTCCTTTTCCCATGCTTTCCACAGAAACATGCACCAGAACCTCTCCCTTTTCTGTAAATTTCAGGGCATTGCCAGTGAGGTTGATCAGTATCTGCCGCAGCCTGCCGGAATCTCCAAGGAGGTGAAGGGGAACATCCGGTTCACAGAATGCAATGAACTCAAGGCCTTTCTGGATGGCTTTAAGGGCCATACTGTCCACGAGGTCATCCATGAGTTGCTGAAGATCAAAGGATATGGTTTCCAGTGTCAGTTTACCGGCCTCGATTTTGGAAAAATCCAGTATATCGTTGATAATATCCAGCAGTGCTTTGCCGCTGGACTGTATGCTTTTGGCATAGCGATGCTGTATTTCATCAAGGTGGGTGTCCAGAAGAAGATCTGCCATACCGATGACACCGGTCATGGGGGTGCGGATTTCATGGCTCATGTTGGCAAGGAATTCGCTTTTGGCAATGTTTGCCATCTCAGCCTGTTGCGCCAGCTCCTCAGCTTTGGCAGATGCCTTTTCCAGTGCATCCTCGGCAAAACGACGCAGAATATGATTTTTTACCCTTGCCTTGACTACACCGGGCACAAAGGGTTTGGAAATATAGTCAACGGCTCCAAGGGCAAGGCCCTCTTCCTCATCGGAGCCGGAATCCCTGGCTGTAACAAAGATGAGGGGGATTTTCCGGGTTTTTTCATCGGCCTGAAGCCTTCGGCAGACCTCGTAACCATCCATGTCCGGCATCTGTATATCCAGAAGAATCAGGTTGGGCGGTTCAGGGCTGTGCGCCAGCTCCAGTGCTTTGATGCCATTTGTGGCAACAAGTATCCGGTAATCGTTTCTGAGGAGTACTGCCAGTGCCTGTAAGGTCAACGGCTGATCATCTACAATCAGTACCCGTGGTTTTTCCGTATTTTCGCTAAGGTTTGCAAGCTGGTCACTGTTTTCCATGGAAAGCCCCCGCATATTGATTATTCAGAGCCCAGAGCCTTAAGAAGATCCGTAAGGCAATTTTCAAGAACCGGAACCAGAGTAAGGGCCGTTTCCATATTACCTGATAGTATCATTTCTTCTATATGTGATGCCGTATCCATGAGGACTTCTGCGCCCACATAAGCACATGAGCCTCTCATTGTATGGGCTTCATGCCTGGCATTTTCAGCATTGCCTGATTTCAGTGCGGATTTAAGTTTGTTTGCATATTTATGAATCTCAACAATAAAAGTTTCTTTAATAGTTTCAGAAAGCTCTTTGTCACCGGAAAGCATGATTTCAAGGGTTTCGGCATTCCAGACAAGACGGGCTGAAGGCGGTTTTATCAGGGATGATCTGTATTCTTTTGAATCAACAGATGGCCTTGCAGGGGCCTGACAGGGCCGGGAATGGGTGTCTGGCCGATGGTCATTTCTTTCAAAGGAGAGATAGGGACTTTTGCCATCCTTGTTTTTGCCGTCCTTGTCATCTGTTTCAAGCCATTTGTTTAACACCGCTGCAAGTTCTTCGGTCATCAGGGGCTTGGCAAGATAAGCGTTCATGCCTGCTTCAAGGCATTTTTCCTTGTCTCCCTTCATGGCATTGGCTGTCAGGGCTATGATGGGTACGGGTTTTATGGAAAAAAGTTTTTCTGTTTTTCTGATAATTTTTGTGGCAGTGAGTCCGTCCATTTCAGGCATCTGCATATCCATAAGAATAAGATCATAGGAAATCATTTTCATGGACTCAAGGGCTTCAAGGCCATTGGCAGCCGTGTCTGCCCTCAGCCCCATTTTTGAAAGCATCCCCAATGCCACCTGCTGGTTGGTGATATTGTCTTCCACAAGGAGAATGCTGGTTTTCTTTTCAGAAAAATCCGGTACGCAATGGTATTGTACTTCCTTGGCCGTATGCCTTGTTATGAGAGAAGAGGGTTCATTTTTTCCCATCACCAGTAAGAGGCAGGTGAAAAGCTCGCCATACTGAACGGGTTTTGCCAGATAGGCAGAAAAACCGATGTCCTTCATTTTTACGCCGTCACCGCGCATACAGGCAGAGGTCATCATGACAAGGCGGATGTCCCTCAGTCTGGGATCGGATTTGATGGCCTGCCCCAGAACGGCTCCGTTCATTCCGGGCATCTGCATGTCCAGTATGGCCAGGGGATATATCTGGCCTTTTTCAAGGCCCTGATAAAGTATTGATAAGGCCTCTGGACCGCCTGCCGCCTCTTCAACGATCATACCCTTTGATTCCAGACGGATACGCAGCACCTCTCTGTTGGTGGCATTGTCATCCACAATCAGAACCCGCAGACCGCCAAGTTCAGCAGGCAGGATGCTTTTGCAGCTTTTTTCTTCTGCGGTCTGGAATCTGGCGGTGAAGGAAAAGCAGGAGCCTTTACCTTCCTCACTTTTTACCCCCACATCTCCTTGCATGAGCTGTATAAGTTTTTTTGATATGGCAAGACCAAGGCCTGTACCGCCAAATTGTCGGGATATGGAAGCATCCACCTGGCTGAACTGTTTGAAAAGACGGTTGAGTTTTTTTTCTGGGATGCCTATGCCGGTATCCTGCACATTAAAACGGAGCCGGACCCCGGAATCTTCCTCCTTTTCAAGGCTGACGTGGATCAGCACTTCGCCCGCATGGGTGAACTTGATGGCATTGCCCACAAGGTTGGTCAGAATCTGGCGAAGGCGGCCGGGATCGCCAATGAGTCGGTCCGGAACGGTATCTTCGACGAAAATGATCAGCTCCAGATTTTTTTCATCCGCTTTAAAGGCAAACATGCCAGCAAAACTATCCAGCATGGGTCTCAGGTTGAATTCCAGAGTCTCAAGCTCCAGATGGCCTGCTTCAATTTTGGAGAAATCAAGGATATCGTTGATTAAGGAAAGCAGGGCAGAAGCACTGGCGTAGAGGGTTTCTGTGTATCTGCGCTGCTGTGTACTGAGTTCCGTATCCAGCAGGAGGCCAGCCATGCCCATGACACCGTTCATGGGGGTGCGGATTTCATGGCTCATGTTGGCAAGGAACTCGCTTTTTGCATTGTTTGCCATCTCCGCACGCACGGCAAGATCCCGTGCCAGGGCCGTGGCTTTTTCCAGTTCTTCATTGCTTTTTTTAAGCTTTGTTTCGGCCAGTTTCCACCGGATCTGATTGTCAACCCTTGCCCTGACAACACCGGGCACAAAGGGTTTGGAAATATAATCAACGGCTCCCAGGGCAAGGCCCTCTTCCTCATCGGAGCCGGAATCCTTTGCAGTGACAAAGATGATTGGTATTTTCCGGGTTTTTTCATCGGCCTGAAGCCTTCGGCATACCTCGTAACCATCCATGTCCGGCATCTGTATATCCAGAAGAATCAGTTGGGGCTGATTGTCACTTCTGGCAATTTCAAGGGCCTTGATGCCTCCTGTGGCCACAAGTATCTGGTAGTCGTCCTTTAAAAGCCTTGCCAGAGAGTGGATATTCACTGGTTGGTCATCCACAACCATAATTTTTGATTTTTCAGGAGGATTTTCAAAAGTATGCATCAAAATTCCTTTGTTTGAGGAAGAACCAATCCTTGAATCCGCCCTGCGGCCTGATCCATATCAAAAATTTCCACAAATCTGCGGATTTCATCCGCTGTTTCCGGGCCGTGCATGCTTTCTATAAAATCAAGGGCCGTGTCCAGAAGGGCATCATCTGCAAGTTCGCTTTGTTGAAGGCTGGCAAGGAGAAGCCCAAGGGCCTTGCGGCCTTCCTCTTCATTGACAGAAAGGGGGGCTTTTTTTTCCCCTTTCTGCTCTGAGGATAAAAGGTTTCTTATTTCATATTCGGCAGATATAAGGGCTTTTTCAAGGGAATGTATAAGGGTATCAGGAGGAAGCTTGCCCTGCTTGCATGTTTTATCCATGGTTTCTGCAATTTCTGATACCTGTTCAGCCCCCACCGTTGCGGCGGTTCCCTTCAGGGCATGGGCCATGTGCTGGATTTCTTCCGGGTTCAGCCTGGTTATTTTTTGGGTGTTGGGGATAAAGACTTCTTCAAGCTGCCTTGCAAAGGATGTAAGCATTTTCACATAAAAGGCCCTGTCCCCAAGGGATGCTGCCATGGCCCTTTTACGGTTAAAGCCATAAAGTTCAGGGAAGTGATTCACGTCGTTTTCTGGTTTTTCTTTATTGATCCAGCCCCTGGGTTCAAGGAATCTGGCTAAAGTGCGGTACAGTTCCGCCTCATCAATGGGCTTTGCCATATGGGCGCTGGTACCCGCTTCCCTGGCCTTTATGCGGTCATTTTCCATCACCGCAGCAGAAAGGGCGATGATGGGCAGCCCCTGTTTGTCGGGCCTTTCCGTTTCCCGGATTTTACGGGTGGCTTCAAATCCATCCATGATGGGCATCTGAAGATCCATGAGAATGAGATCCGGCTTTTCACGTTCTGTCATTTCAATGGCTTTAAGGCCATTTTCTGCGAGGATGACCCCTGCACCTGTTTTTTCAATAAAACGGGTTGCTACTTCCTGATTCAGGGCGTTGTCTTCCACCAGGAGAATTCTGTAACCGCTTAGGGCAGGAATTTTTGAATCTTTTTTTGGGGTGATGCGAGGAAGATTGCCGCTGCCCAGAGCTTCAACCATGGCCTCAAATAAATCGGAAGCGGTTACTGGCTTGGACAGAAAGGCCTTGAAAAGGGGTTTTTCACGGGGAAGCTCTTCTCTGCTGTATGCACTGATCACAAATATCGGTGATTTGGGGCCTTTCAGCACCTTGTTTTTGTACAGCGCATCCAGTTTTTTAATGGCTCCCAGCCCATCCAGTTCTCCGGGCATTTTCCAGTCCATGAGAATACAATCAAAAGCTTTTTCTTTTTTATCTGCCTCCATAACCGCCTCAATGGCTTCCATCCCACTGCCAGCCTCATGGACGCTGGCATTCCAGCTCTCAAGGATTTTTCTCAGAACGGTTCTGGCGGGTTTTTGATCATCCACCACCAGAAAGTGCATCTTTTCCCCTAAAGCTTCCGGTCTGTCTGCAATGCCTCTTTCAGAAGAAGCCTCTTCCAGATTCAGGTAAAAAAAGAAGGTACTTCCTTTACCGGGTTCGGAATGGAATAAAAGCTCGCCGCCCATGGCTTCCACAAGTTTTTTGGAGATCACAAGGCCAAGGCCTGTGCCGCCAAACATCCTTGTGGTGGATGTGTCTGCCTGGGAGAAGGGCTGAAAGATTTTTTTTATCTGCTCATTGTCCATGCCTATGCCGCTGTCTTCCACGCTGAACAGAAGTCCTTTTGGGCTTTGAACCGTATGGACAGGCGTTTTTTCCTCTGCGTGGCAGACATTATGGCCGATGCTCATGGCAACAAAGCCCTTGGGAGTAAATTTGATGGCATTGCTTAAAAGGTTGGTGAGAACCTGCATCAGCCGTAAGGAGTCGCCCCTTACCACCCTTGGAATTTGCGGACAGACGGACAGTACCAGCTCCAGCCCCTTTTTTTCGGCAGCATCCTTAAAGAGGGTTTTTATTTCTTCGGTGATGTCCTTGAGGGTAAAGGGCTGGTAATCAAGCACCAGTTTGCCTGCATCGATTTTTGAATAATCGAGAATATCGTTGATGATCCCCAGAAGGAGGCGGGAAGAGCGGTTTATTTTTTCAAGCCAGTTATGCTGCTGGATATTTAAAGGTGTATCTGCCATAAGACGGCTTAAGCCGATCACGGCGTTGAGGGGGGTGCGGATTTCATGGCTCATGTTAGCCAGAAATTCTCCCTTGGCGGCATTGGCAGCTTCGGCCTCTTCCTTGGCAAGCTTCAGGGCGTCTTCGGCCTGCTTGCGGTGGGTGATGTCAATATTTGTGCCTGTCCAGCGGATGGGCCTGCCCGATGCATCCTTTTCAATTTCTCCCCGTGTCAGAATCCATTGCCAGTTGCCCTCTTTATTCAGGAGGCGATGCTCAACCTCATAGCTTTCTGATTTTCCATCAAGGTACTCCTGAATTGATTTTTCAATATACAGGGCATCATCAGGATGCCATAATTGTCTCCATCCGGAAAAGTCGTTTGGAATTTCATGGTCTTCATAGCCCAGCATCTTTTTCCACTGGGGGGAGAAATACACCGTGTTCTTTATCATATCCCAGTCCCAGAGACCTGCTCCGGTTCCGGAAATTGCCCGGTTAAAGCGCTCTTCACTTGTTTTAAGATTTTCTTCTGCTTTTTTTTTGTCCGTTATATCCACAAAAAATACGGCAAAATGATCCTTTTCAGGAGAAAAAGCAAAGGTATCGAAATGGCGGCCGATACCCTTTGAATAGTTTTCATAGGATATGGGCTGCCCTGTAAGACAGACCTGACCGAAGGTTTCTATCCAGTAGTCTTCTGTTTCCGGTATGGCTTCCTTAACGGTGCGGCCTGTGATCATTTCCCTTTTGGCACCCGTCAGTTTTTCAAACATGGGGTTGATTTCAAGGAAGCGGTAATCCACAGGTCTGCCATCCTGATCGTAGATCATTTCATGGAGGGCAAAGGCCGCATTCATGTTTTCAAACAGGAGGCGGTATTTCAGCTCGCTTCTTCTAAGGGAACTTTCTGCGGCTTTCAGTTCACTGATGTCAAAGGTAATGCCAAGGGTAGAGATGATGCTGCCATTGGTGTCATACACAGGCTGGACACTGAAGAGGGCAGGAAAGAGGCTGCCGTTTTTTCTTACAAGTTCGGTTTCTATGGTAAAGCCTTCTCCCTGCACCAATCTGTCCACATATTTTTTTAGAATGAATGATTCTGCCTCTGTGTGCAGAATCCCAACATGGCGGCCGATCATTTCTTCTCTGGTATAGCCGAAAATTTCTTCAGCGCCGGAACTGAATTCCTCAACGATGGAATCCATGTCGGTCTTGATCAGACTGACGGTTCTGGCGGATTTAAAAATGGACTCCAGCTCCCATGTTCTTTTTTTGAGTTCTGAGTCAGAGCGCTTCCGTTGCAGAATGCTGAAAAAAAGCCCGGTACTCAGAGCAAGAAGCAGGAAGATGACCCCGAAAAGCCACAGCATAAAAAACCTTGTGCTGGCGGCCATTTTTGCTTGCAGTTCTTTACGGTCGCTGATGTCCCGCAGTGCCGTTACCCGTATCCGCCTGTCTCCCACCTCTATTATGCGGCCCTGAATTTCAGCGTGAAACTCTGTGCCATCCTTTCTCAAAGCCCGGACCTCATAGGCCCCCCCATAGCCGGACATCATTTTTTCCATCACCATGGGGCGGTCTATGGGGGCTATCCAGTCTGTGCCCGGCCTTCCCCTTGCATCATCCAGGGTATAACCGAACAGGGTTTCCGCACTTTGATTCTGCTCGATGCATATGCCTTTTTCCGAAAGAAAGATGGCTTCAAAGGAGGCCATGGAAAGGGCCTTCAGCCTTTGATTGTCACTAAGGTTTCTTTCTTCTGCCTGCACAGGTATGGATATGGTAAAAAACAACAGGACAAGGGCCCCTGCCATGGAAAGCCATGGGGCAGGGATGGGGTTTGGGAATATCTTTTGGGGTTTCAGCCTGTTTCTTTCTATTTTCATTGTCATGCCTGAAACTCCTTTACGGTTTTTTGGGGTTTCCCTTGTCTCCCGCTTCCTCTTCCCCAAGCAGTTTATCAAGATCTTCAGCCGCTGCCGAGAGATCAAATATTTCCACAAGCTCCCGGATTTTAAGAGCTTTGTCTGCACCGTGTTTTTTGCATATAAAATCAAGGGCAGGATCAAGAAGAGTGTCTTCCACAAAGACATTTTGACAGAGCATGTCAAGGAGGTCTTTTGCCGCCTTAAGCCCTTCCTTTTCGTCGGCGGGGTTTTGTAGGGTTTGCTCCGGGACTTTTTCCGAGGATAAAAAAATGCTGATCTCAGAATATGCCGATTCAAGGGCCCTTTCAAGGGAGAGAGCAAGGGCCTTGGAAGGGATTTTTTCATCTTTGCAGATGGCATCCATGGATGCAGCAATCTCTGCAATCTGAACAGCCCCCACCGTTGCGGCTGTTCCCTTCAGGCTGTGGGCCATGTGCTGTATCTCTTTTGCATTGAGTTGATGGATATTTTTTGCTTTGGGGATATAATCTTCCCCAAGCTGTTTTGCAAAGGATTTCAGTATTTTTACATAAAAGGCCCTGTCCCCGAGGGATGCGGCCATGGCTTTTTTTTCGTTAAATCCCTTGAGTTCAGGAAAAAGATCTGTGGGGGTGCAGGTATTTTCTTTTATGATGAGGCCACAGGGGTCAAGGAAGCCGGACAGGGTTCGGTAGAGTTCAGATTCATCTATGGGTTTTTCCAAATGGCCGCTGGTGCCTGCTTCTCTGGCCCTTATGCGGTCATTTTCCATCACCGCAGCAGAAAGGGCGATGATGGGCAGGGGTCTGGCATCAGGCTTTTCCATTTCCCGGATTTTTCTTGTTGCTTCAAAGCCGTCCATAACAGGCATCTGAAGATCCATGAGAATCAGATCCGGTTTTTCACGTTCTGTCATTTCAATGGCTTTGAGGCCATTTTCCGCAAGGATGACCGCTGCGCCCGTTTTTTCAATAAAATGGATTGCCACTTCCTGATTCAGGGGATTGTCCTCCACAAGAAGAATGCGGTAGCCGCTGAAGGAAGGACGTTCGGCGTTTTCATGGTTTTTGACCGGTTGCATGGTTGTGGCGGGCAGTTTCAGATCAAAGGAAAAGGTGCTGCCTTTGTTGGGGAAGGATGAGAGTGCAAGTTCTCCTCCCATGGCCTGCACCAATCTTTTGGTGATGACAAGTCCAAGGCCTGTGCCGCCATATTTGCGGGTGGTTGATGTATCTGCCTGGGAAAATGGCTGAAAGAGCTTTGCCACTTGATCTTCATCCATGCCGATACCGCTGTCTTCCACAGAGAAAACAAGATCTGCCAGTGCTGTATCTGGCTTTTCAGATCCAGAGCTGTTTTCACTTCCCGCCATGGATTCAGGATTCAATTTTACGATGAGGGAAATAAAACCTTTTTCCGTAAATTTGATGGCATTGCTGACAAGGTTGCTCAATATCTGCATCAGCCTTAAGGAATCACCCATCAGGGTTTTGGGCATGTTCTCCGGGATGGTCAGGGTAAAGGCCAGTTTCTTTTCCGCTGCCGATTCCATGAAAAGATCCTGAACCTCTTCCAGCAACGCATCCAGGGCAAAGGGATGGGGATCCAGCTCAAGCTTTCCTGCTTCAATTTTGGAATAATCGAGAATGTCATTGATGATCCCCAGAAGAAGGCGGGAAGACCGGTTGATTTTTGCAAGCCAGTCTTTTTGCTGGTCATTGAGGGGCGTGTCGGAAAGCAGGCGGCTCAGGCCCATCACCGCATTCATGGGGGTGCGGATTTCATGGCTCATGTTGGCAAGGAATTCACTTTTGGCGATACTTGCCATCTGCGCTTCCATGGCCATGGCCTGCGCCCTTGTAATGGCTTCTTCAAGGGCTGAATTGACCTGCTCCAGTTCTTCCCTGGAAATGGTGCTGTATTCCAGGGTTTCAAGGGTGTTGTTAAAGGCCATGGCAAGCTGCTGCAACTCCTTTGGTCCGGAAGCCCCAAGCCTGTGGGCCAGATCCTTATGCTCCATTATCCCCCGGATGCCATCGCTTAAAATTTTTACCTCCCTGACAGCCATACGGGTACTGTTAAAAATGGCAAGAACCAGCAGGATGATTCCGGAAAAAGCGATTCCTGCCATATAAAAGCCTATGGACTTCAGGGCTGCCGTGGCCACTTTTTTATCCTGCCCCACGGCAAGGTAGATATCCGGAATATCCAGAATATTTCTTGTGCGCACCAGAAGATAGGGGTCCAGTGTTGGCGTTTTTTCTCCGAATGCATTTTTGAAACCTGCATTGGCCATGAGGGTCTGTTCTTCATTTTTACTGAAAAGGGCAATTGGGGTTGGGGTGTTGTCCAGCTCAAGAAGGGCTGTAAAATCTTTGGGATGAAAGGAGATAATGACAGTTCCTTCATGGAAGCCATGGATCAGAACAGGGCTTGCAATCATGAGGATATCTTTGTCGAAAAAAATGGGAAGTCCTGTTTTTTTCAGGTGTTCTGCTGCCTTTTTGCAGGCATGGCAGAAGCTTTTCTGCTCATTGGAAACAATCACATGACCCGCAAAATCCAGCAGGGCAATGTGGGAAGAAACGGAACCCGTGAAATTTAAGGACTGGAAAAAAAGGGGCAGATAGCGTTCCCTTTCCAGCGTATCAATGATTCCATTGATGATCAGATCGTTTTCCGCAAGGGAAGAGGCAATTTTTTTAATGTCCTTTATTTTTTCCTCTATCCTCTGCTGTTCCCTGTCGGCCTCATATTCCAGCCTTTCCTGGGCGTTGGCAAGGATGAAAGATCGGGTGACGGCGATGATGATGCAGCCCATTAAAAAAAGAACGATAAGGGAAGGAGGGATCATGCGGTACAGAATATACGACAGGAAATCAGGGTTTTCTTTGGTTGGCGCTTGAAAGCCTGATGTGTTGCCGTCTTCCTTTGCCTCCGGTAGCTGGCTGGCAATATGATTCATTGGCATCTCTCACTTTGCCTTTTTGCCGGTGTGATCTGGCATGGCACAATGTTGCCTTTTTTATTGAAGCAGGCGGTGATGAAACTGTCCGAGTTCAGGGCATCGTGGCGCTGGGGGGTAAAGGGAGGGCTGTAATTGCCCATGACCCCTTCATGGGATAAAAGAGTTTCAAGGCTGTCACGAACGGCCCTTTTTTCTGAAGTGCCTGCGGCTTTTGTTGCCTTTGCAAGGAGATGCACCAGATCATAGGCATGGGCAAGGCCGGGGGATGCGGGAATATCTTCGGGCAGGGTGGTTGTTGGATATTCCTTCTTATAAAGGGCAAAAAGGTGGTCTGCCTTTTCGGGCACCGGAGCTGCGCTGAAGGAGAAGGTCTGTAAAACATACAAAGAGATGTCATGGAGAAGGTCTCCTGCCTCATTTGCAAAGTCACCCCCTGTAATTCCCCAGTGGGAAACGATGGGCAGCCTTTTTTCACAGGGCAGGGCAGCCATGGATCTTACAAGGGCAAGTCCTTCGGGCGCATTGGCAACCAGCATGATGACATCGGCGCCTGCATCCTTCAAGGAGAGGATCTGGGGTGTCATGTTCTGGGCTCCCCAGTGAAACCACCGGACTCCGGCCTTCTGCATTTTTTTTTCTTCCATGGCTCTACGCATGGCCTGTTCATTGGATCGGCCCCATCCAGTTTGCTCCAGCAGAAGCCCCGGTTTTTTGTATCCCGCCTCCTGCACCTTGCCAATGAGATAGTCCCCGGCATCCGCATCCCGGACCGAAACCCGGAACACAAAACTGGGATCATGGGCGTTGTCAACAATGTCGGTTCCTGCGGCCCAGGGTATGAGAAAAAGAATGCCATGTTCATGCACCAGGGGAAGTTCGGCCAGAGCCACCGGTGTATGCAGCCCGCCCATCACAGCAAGAAGATCCGGCATGGCAGCAAATTCTTTCATATTGGCAAGGCCCCTTGCGGGGTTGCCCCGGTGATCCCTTACTTCCAGATGGAGCTGCCTTCCCAGAAGTCCGCCTCTGGCATTGATTTCATTGACCGCCAGCAAAGTGCCCCTGTAAATGGACTGGCCCGCCTTTGCTGATCCACCGCTCATGTCTGCATCAATGCCAATAATCAGGGGGGAAGAGCTTCCTGCAAGTGTAAAAGGGAAAAAGAGAAGAAGGGCAGCAAGGACTGCGTTCCATTTTTTCATCCTGTTTCCTTTCTGAAAAATGTGACTGCAAAAAACGGTGGGGGAGAGGGGGCCTTGGGGGATGGCTGTTTTTTTCCCCTCTCCTTTCGGGTGCTGGCTGAGGTTCTCGAAGCCAGAAGGGTCGGGGCTTTGCCCTGCACACAGGCCATAAACTGGATTTGTTCAATGTACTGAAGCTAGTTCGCCTGAGTGCAGGGGTGATGGTTCAAAGTTTAAAGCGCATCATCATGGTACGGATTTCTTCGGAAAGCCCTGAAAGTTCCTGCACCGTCTGCAGGACCTGACTGCTGGCACTTTTTACCTCTATGGCAGCCATGCTGACCGAAGCCATGTCTTTGGCAATTTCTTCGGATACAGAAGTCATTTCTGTACTCTGAGTATCCGCCTCATTGACCATGGCAGAAGCTCTGGAAAGGCTGCTTTTTACTTCATGAATGGCAGCGGATTGTTCTTCCGTTGCTGAGGCAATGCCTGTCACAATTTCATTGACTCCCCGTATGCTTGATACAATGTTCTGCACATCCGTAAGGGCTTTCTGGGAAACCTGCTGTATACCATCAATGCGCTGGCGAATATCTCCCGTGGCAGACGCTGTCTGCTGGGCCAGGATCTTGATTTCTCCGGCAACCACGGCAAAGCCTTTTCCTGCTTCTCCGGCCCTTGCCGCTTCGATGGTGGCATTCAGGGCAAGGAGGTTGGTCTGTTCGGATATTTCACTGATGGCTTCCGTGACCCTGCCGATTTCTCTGGCTGCCTGACCAAGTTCTTCCATGATGGAGGCAAAGCCTTCTGTTTCCTGTACGGATGTTTCCGTACTCCTGCTGGCCTTGGCAGTGCTCGCTGCAATTTCTGAAATGGTACTGCTCATCTCTTCCATGGCCACGGCCACACTGCCGATACTTTCTGAGGAATGAACCATTTTTTCTGCCATGTTTCTTGCGGAAACGGTCATTTCTTCGGCTGCCGCAGCTACGGTTTCAGCACGGGAGCTGGACTCTTCCGCTCCCTGACTTGTCTGTTCGGATATGGCGGCAAGTTCCGTGGAAGAGGAAGCCATGGTGCTGACGCCATTGTTCATGGTGGAAAAAACTTCTTTCAGGGAAGATAGCATTTCATTAATGCGGCTACCCATGACCCCCAGCTCATCTTTTCTTCTGAGCAGTCCTGCGGGTACGCTGCACGTCATGTCGCCTGTGGAAATGGCCTTAAAAATTATGCCGGTTTCTTTCAGTGGGTCTGTAATACTGCGGGTGATAAGAAGGCTGACGGCAAGGGCGGACACCATTCCCAGTGCAATAAAAATCAGGATCACTCCTTTCATGCGTTCTGCCTGTGCCACCTGTGCGGCAGCCATTCTGCCTGTATTGGTGTTGTTGTTTTCAATGAGTGCTTCAAGGGCCGCACCCATGGCTTCGGAAACAGGAATCATCCGGTCCGTTGTTGCACGGTATTCACGGTAAAGGACTGAACGCTCTTCTGAATTTCTGCTGTTGATGAAGCGGTCTATCAGGCTGTCCAGCTCCACATAAACCTTGCGCCATGCTTCATATTCTTTTTCAACGGCTGCAAGGAGTTCTCGGCCCCTGGGCATTGCCCTGGGGATGCTTTTGAGGGTTTTCATGGCTTCGTCTACTTCAGCCCAGCTTGCCCTGCGCTGCTGCTGGATGCGGCGGTAGGAGGCCACCGCAACCCCATGGTCAGAATTCTCTTCAATCCAGACATCCAGTGTCTGTGCCCGGACGGCCATGCGTTCCCGGTTCAGATTACTTAAAGCCAGTAAATCCGGAATGCGGTTGTCCGCCATGTTGATGATTCCTTTTTCCAGTTTGCCGATGGCATTCCAGCCCATCAGACCTATGACAAGGGCGATGGAAGTAACAGCTAGAAATCCTGCGGTCAGTTTCATACTGATACGAATATTTTTCATTATGAAATCTCCTCCCATGTTTTTTTTGCTTCAGCCAGTTTCTCTGTTTTTGATTTCTGATTTTCTGAACACCTATGAAAGAAAAAGAATTGGTGCAGGTAGGAAGTTTCTGCCATTACCCAGTATAACCACAGGGAAGGGCTGAATTTTGGAGTGAAAAAAATTGAAGCAGGGCAGGAGGATGTTTTTTTTAAGTAATGGGTCCATTTTTTGACAGGTACAGAGAAGAAGGATTTTGCTAAGGGTTTTTGCCCCCCCCGCAATGTTTTAGCCACACAAAAAACATTTTTTATCATGCTTTATCCTTGTCACTCAGAAGCTGATGAAAAGGGTATGCATACCCTTAAGTGAGTCAGAGTTTTTTAATGTGTAGCATCCAAAACGTGGCAAGAATAGAGATGCTCAAGGTCATGTTTCAAAAAATAATTACAAAAAAACATATATGATAAAAAATGTAAACTCTTTTTATCATACAGCTTCCATTGAATGCAAGAACAACAGTCAAGGGACACGATTTTTTACGAAGTTAAAGTTAGGGGACGGGACTTTTAATGATTCTGCCCATTGATAAACCAGATCCGTTGTAATTCTGATCGTTGTTTTCATACGCCCGCTCCTACGAGCCTAACATGCAGCAGGGCAAGGCCCACACAGAAAAACCCATTATAAAAGAGAAAAAGAATTCCCAAGAATCGTGTCCGCATTCGGGGGAGGGTAGGGGCTGAACTGAAACTGAAGAAGTCAAATAAAGCAGGGCAAAGAAAAAAGAATCCCCAACCCTGCAATGGCTGCAAATACAGCAACCACAGCAGAGCAGATGGATATGGAGCCGCAACTATTGTTTGGTGGCGCTGTCGCCTATGAGCAGATCCAGCCCCTTGTCACCAGCGGCAAGGACTTCTCTGACCTTCTCAGGGGTAAGCCTGGTTGCCTTGGCAATATCCTCTGGTTTCATATTAAACTCACGGAGACTCATAATGGTCTGGTACTTCTCGCTGTACATGCCTTTAACCACACCAATTTCCTCACCTTCATTACGGCCCATCATCATACCTTCGTTTATCAATCTTTCCGCTGTAGTCATGGCAAGCTCCTTTCCTTTCAGGCTTAGGCCGTCTAAAATGGTCTCAAATTTTTGCCCGGTTTTTATCCGCTTATCAAACAGCGCTCACTGCATTCCCTTTAAAATAACTATCAAAAATCCTCTGCCTTTGACGGATAGTCAGGTGGTGGATATTAAAAACCGGTGAAAATAAATGGCATTTTTTGATGGGTTTTAGACAGCCTATGTCATGTCCTATCCTTTATCAATATCAAAAACCTTAAAACCCTGATTGCCAAAGCAGTATATCACATGTTGAGAAATCTTTGCTTCAGGGTCTTTATTAAGGATGGGCAGGCACAGTGGCCTGCCCCTATAGTGACTTTCTACTTCTCACTTTCCATTCCCATGATTAAAACCGGCCAAAATCATCATCATCCATGGGGATGACCTGCTTAGGGCTGATTTCCCTGCCCTTGGTCTGGGGTGGTCTCTTCAGGCCTCTGTCATGGTTCTGCCTTGCCGGAGCCTGTGCCCTTGCAGGGGCCGGGTGGCTGTAGCTTTCTTCCCTGTAATTGGGCTGGCTATGGGTATTTCTTCTGGCACTGGCAGCAGCACCTCCCACCATGGCCACCAGTTCCTGTACCATGCCCTTCATCTGTTCTGCCTGGGCATTCATTTCTTCGGATGCGGATGCGGATTCTTCGGCATTGGCAGCGTTTTGCTGTACCACCTTGTCCATTTCAGCAACGGCCTTGTTGATCTGTTCTATGCCCTGGGCCTGCTCTTTGGATGCTGCGGCAATTTCCGCCACAAGCTGTCCTACACGCTCACTGCTGACGGACACTTCAGCAAAGGCCTGATTGGTGCGGGTAACAAGTCCGCTTCCATTTTCTACTTTTTTTACGGTTCCCTCAATGAGAGCTGCCGTATTTTTTGCCGCTTCCGCAGCCCGCATGGCAAGGTTTCTCACCTCATCGGCCACCACGGCAAAACCTGCGCCTGCTTCTCCGGCACGGGCTGCCTCCACGGCTGCATTGAGGGCCAGCAGGTTGGTCTGGAAGGCAATTTCATCTATGGTCTTAATGATTTTAGAAGTTTCTTCACTGGCTTTGGTAATATCCGTCATGGAAGAGGTTAGTTCAGCCATGGATTTATTTGCAGTTTCCACCACCTGGCGGGTCTGGCCCATGAGGCTGTTGGCTTCCCCTGCATTGTCGGCGTTTTTGCCGATCATGGAAGACATTTCTTCCATGGAAGAAGAGGTTTCTTCTATGGATGCGGCCTGCTCACTGGCACCTTCTGCAAGGGAGATACTGGCGGAAGAAACCTGACCTGAGGCAGAAGCCACCTGATCTGAGCCGTCGTAGAGCCCTGCTATGATGCGGCTTAAGTTGGTGTTGATGCTGCGGGTGATGAAAAAGCCCAGTGCAATGGAAAGGAGGACACCAGCAATCATGGAAGCAAGGGCCAGTATTTCAAGGAATAAGGCCTGACTGTGGGCAGCGGCCATTTCTTCTTCACTGATTTCCATGTTTATATCCACGACTCGTTCCAGGTGATGCATGGTCTGTTCCTGTAAATTACGCAGCCGGGTCATGGTTTCATTATTAATCCTGTCATAAAGTGCACCAGCCCGCTCTGCTTCTGCTATCATCTGATAAAAACCTTCAAAAACTCCTTCGGCCGCCGGTTGCATGCGTTCATTGAAGATGCGGACAGCTTCCTGCTGATTTCCGTTTTGCAAGACTGTGCGTATTTCACCCACGGAAGAGTGAAAAATACGATGATGCTCAGATACGGATGCAAGTGCTCTGAGCAGTACAGGGTTTTCCGTAGAAAAACCTTCAAGCCAGCGGCCGAATCCGCAGCTTCTGTGGTTTTCACCGCCTTCAAAATTCCGGCCTGAAATCAGAAGGTTGGCTATCCGCAGTTCCAGGGCATAATGATCTCCACGGAAGGCCTGAAGGTGAGCGATGAGACTGTTCGGGTCAAGTATGGCTATACGGTCAAGTTCTTCATGCATGGCCAGTACTGCGTTGTTTGCAGCTACCCATTGAGGAAGTATGGTTGTGAAAGCCTCCCACTCCCGGGCTTCGTCGGCCCTTTGGGGCAGAGGTTCATAAATGGCTCTGTAAGTATTGTAAGCTTCTCTGGCTTCAGCAATATCAGCATACTGTGCCTTTCTTATCTCCATGCTGTTGCTGGGGTTGAGAAGAGTACGCATGGATTCTACAATCTCTGTTAAATGAAGCTCCATTTCCAGAACGCTCTGAACACTGGGGAGGCGAACTTCACCGATTTCATCAATGGAATTTTCCATCTGAGTGAGTCCATAATAACCGATAATCCCCAGAAACAGCACAATTACAGTGAGGCTGGTAAAAGCTGCGATCAGCTTTTTTCCGATGGTCCAGGAATCTTGCATGGCATTCTCCTTTTTTTATTTTTCTGTTGTGATGCTGGCTACATGCACAATCATGGCAACGGTGCCATCCCCCATGAGGGCACCTCCTGCAAAGAAGTTTTCGTTCATATTTAATCCCTGAATTTCCTTTAAGACCATTTTCTGCACGCCTTCAATGGCATCCACATGCACGGCAATTCTGCCGGTATCGCTTTCCACCACCACCACAATGCCTTCCGGAAGATCCTTTTCCCTGTTTTTTTCTTTGTGTGGCTGAAAACATTCCGTTAGCCTGCGGACCCGTATCCAGTCACCTTTGTCCTGAACGCAGCGGCCCTTTTTGGGTATGGTGACAATCTCTCCTTCTTCCGGGGCAAAGCAGCGCACAATGCTTTCCATGGGGAAGATATAGCGGGTTTTTTCCATGACCACGATGAAGCCGGTGAGTATCTGGGTGTTCACTGTTTTAGGAAGCCTTATTTCAAAAACAGAGCCTTTATCCTTAGCTGTTTCCACAGCAATGCGGCCGCCCATCTGTTCTATGCTGGTTTTAACCACATCCATTCCCACACCCCGGCCGGAGATGTCCGTGACCTCTTCGGCCGTGGAAACGCCGGAACGGAAAAGAAGGGATACAAGGGCTTCTTCGGACAGTTTTTCATCGGGTGAGATAAAGCCGAGTTCAAGGGCTTTTATCCTCAGGGCATCAAGGTTTAAGCCCCTGCCGTCATCCTTTACTTTGAGGATTACATCCTCACCGGCTTCGGAAGCTTCAATGAGTATATGGCCCTTTTCCGGTTTTCCTTTGGCAAGCCTTTCTTCGGGTGCTTCTATGCCATGGTCAGCGGCGTTTCTTACCATGTGGCTGAGGGGGGCCTCAAAGGTATCGATCAGGCTTTTATCCACAAGTATGTCATTGCCCAGGATTTGGGTTTCAATGATTTTACCGCTGGGAGTTGCAATGTCGCGTACCATGCGGGGGCAGCGCTGCAGAAGGGATTTCATGGGCACCTTGCGTATGGCCATGATGCTGTTCTGCAGGGCCATGGAAAGGTTGCCAAAGGATTCGTTAGTGCGGCGAAGCTCCATGGCAGCCCCGTGGGCTGAAGGAATGGAAGTGATTCTGGACTGAAGGTGGCGGTACATTTCACCAAGGGTGACCAGATCTCCCACATAGGATAAAAAGGCATCAATGCGTTCTTCGGGAATGCGCATGGTTTTGCCGGATGTATTTGAAGCTGCCGGAGAAGATACTTCCGGCTCTTTTTCATCCTGCTCTTCGGATGGTGCTTCCGGGGTTTCTGTTCCGTTCTCAGCTTTTTCTTCAATCTCTTCTTCTGATGAATGACTCCATGCACCGGAGGCATCCATGTCCGCAAGATGCCCCAGAAGGGATTCTCTGGATATTTCATCTCCAAGGCCTATACTGGCATCCAGCATGGGGATTTCTCCCAGTGCTTTTTTTGCATATTCCTTTGATTCTTCATTGCTGGCAGCGTTAAGGCAGTCTGTAAAAAGCTCTGTGAGCTTTTTAGCATCGGGTTCATCCCCTGTATTTTCCAGTATGGTCCTTATCTCGTGGGCAAAAGCAGGGGCCTTACTGTCTGTTCCAAAGCTGCCCTTATCTTCTGTAGGGTTGTTGTCCAGAACTGCTCTGCCTGCGGTGGAGAAACCGGCCAGCTGTCTTGCCGTTTCCATGGCAGCGGTATTGGCACCAAGCTGCTCCATTAGCTTGCGCCAGAGAATGCTTTCGCTGGCTTCTTCGCCCTCTGCTGCATGGTTAACTGCATTGACAAGGTTTTCAAAGGCAATGGCATCCTGCACTTCTTTTTCGTTCTGGCGAGAACGCTGCAGCATGGAGATCAGGGCATCGGAACCCCTGAGCAGGATATCCGTGATGCCCGAAGTAACAGCAACCCCACCTTTACGGATGCGGTCCAGCAGGGTTTCCAGCTCATGGGCCAGCACCTTGGTCTGCATCAGCCCGAAAAAAGCGGCATTGCCCTTGATGGAGTGGATGGGGCGGAAGATGGCGCCCATGATTTCCTGATTGTCCGGATCTGCTTCCAGGCGCACAAAAAGATCGGAAATCTGCGCCATGCCATCCAGGGCCTCATCAATGAATTCTGCATGAAGTTCAGGATCTATACCCATTTCTGAAAAGCTCATGATCGCCCCCCATGGGTGCCGGGTTTCATTCCTGTGAGTTCTCTGAATTTACGGGTCCAGCGGGCCTGGGCCGCAATGGCTGTCTGCACGGCTTCCTCCAGCTCGCCAAGATCATTGAGGGGCTTGAAAATACAGGTGTCAGCCTGATTGCGCATGCAGGCCAGGGCATTTTCCAGGGTCACATAGCCCGTGATCATGATGACGCGAACCATGGGATACTGTCTGCGGATTTCACGTAGAAGATCCACCCCATCCATTACCGGCATCATGATATCGCTGATTACCGCATCCACCCGATTTTTTTCCAGAATGGAAAGGGCATCCAGGCCATGCTCCGCAGTGAGAACCTCATAGCCCATGAGGCGGAAGTGTCGGCTCAGCATGTCACGGATTTCCTTTTCATCATCAACTATCAGCAGGTGTCCTTTCATTAAATTCTCCTCAGGTTATTTCCGGTATTAGATTTACCCATATAACTTCACCCAGGGGGAGAGGGTGACAGGAGGTGTTTCTGTTTCAAGAAATCACCTTAAGTTGAAGGGCTTCGTCTGTGCGGAAGATTCAAGGGCAGGTGAAAGGTGAAAACGGCACCGCCTTCCACAGCATTGGCGGCATGGAGGCCGCCGTCATGTTCTTCAAGGATGTCTTTTATGATGGCAAGGCCTAAGCCTGTGCCATCTCCTGCTTTTTTTGTGGTAAAAAAGGGTTGGAAGATCTTAGGAAGGACATCTGCAGGAATGCCCGGTCCCCGGTCTTTTATTTCTACCTGTATACTGTTTTCTTGTTCACAGGCTTTGATCAGGATTTCCCCTGAAGGAGCTTTACCCATGGCATGGATGGCATTGGTTATGAGATTGATGAAGACCTGCTCTATCTGCTGGGGGTGAGCAAAGATTTCCGGAAGGTTTTCAGGGATATCCACATGGATTTCCATGTGGGGCTGGATGATGTTACGGCAGAACTCAAGGGCGTTTTTCAGAATGTCCTGAATGAGGCAGGGGGTTTTTTCTCCGGAGCCCCTGTGGGCATAGAGCTTCAGTCCCTTTACAATCTGAGTAATCCGGTTAACCCCTTTGAGAATCCCCTCAAGCATGGCTGGCGTTTCTTCCAGAATGAAGGTTATCTGCGGGTCATCTTCAGGGAGGGCATTCCGGTTTTTAAGATTTTCCATCAGAATATTCCAGACCCTTTTAATTGTCTGGGTATTGCCTGATATAAAGGTGACGGGATTATTTATCTCATGGGCCATACTTGCAGAAAGAACACCCAGTGTGGACATACGGTCAGCATGGATCAACTGCTTTGCCCTTGCCTCGGCCAGTGTCTCCATCTCCCTTGCATGGGTAGCCAGGGTATTCTGCATCTGAAGCATACGCTCCCCTACACGGATTCTTGCCAGAAGCTCCTCTGAACCATAGGGCTTGGCCAGATAATCATCTGCACCGCTTTCAAGCCCCTGAACCAGACTTTTCGCATCATTTCTGGATGTGAGCATGATGATATAGGGCGGACAGTCCCTGCATTCCTTGCGTATTTTCTGCACCACTTCGATGCCCGTCATGTGGGGCATCATCCAATCCAGTATGGCAATGGCCGGAGCATCGGGCTGGCACATGGCCTCAAAGGCTTCTAAACCATTCTCGGTTACAAGAACTTCGTAATTGTTTTTTCTGAGAATGGATTCCAGCACGGTGCGGGAAACACTGTCATCTTCTGCTATCAGCACACGCATGGGAAGTCCTGTTCTTTTGAGGGTATGAAGTTGAAAAGCTTTGGGGAAGGGGTGCGTCCGGAGGAAGAGCCATGACAAAACATAACTTGGAAAAACAGGTCAGACTCCGGTTGCATAAAGTTTTATGATAATATACCAGAAAATGACATAATACCTGCTTTTATTCAAGAAATTAAAGATTCCCTCAGGCAGGGGAGGCTAGCCATTCTCCAAACACCCTGGCAAGCTCCTCTGGTTCCACGGGCTTGGGAATGTACCCATCCATGCCTGCATTAAGACAGCGCGCTCTGTCCCTTTCCATGGCTCCGGCGGTCATTGCGATGATGGGAATTCTTCCTTTTCTTTTGCTGCAGCTTGTTTCTCCGTAAAGGTCTTTCCCCTCCGCCTCCATGCCACGGATGCAACGTGTGGCTTCAATGCCGTCCATCTCTGGCATCATCACATCCATAAGTACCAGATCATAGGGCAGGGTTTTCAGGGCATGGATGGCTTCAAGGCCATTGGCTGCCACATCTGCACGAAGCCCTAATTTCTTAAGAATTCCCATAGCTACTGCCTGATTGGTGACATCGTCTTCGGTAACAAGGACGCGACCGGAAAAAAGTGGCAGATCCGCCAGGGTATTCTGCTTTGCACGGGCTTGGGACTGGATTCTGCTTTCTTCTTCCACTAAGCCAAAACGGGCCGTGAACCAGAAGGTGGAACCGCTGCCTTCAAGGCTTTCCACACCCATCTCCCCGTCCATCATCCCGGCAAGCTGGCGGGAGATGGCAAGGCCAAGCCCCGTACCACCGAACCTGCGGGTGATGGAGGCATCCGCCTGGCTGAATTTCTCAAAAAGAAGGGAGAGTTTGTCTTCAGCAATACCCATACCCGTATCCTGAACCTTAAATCGGAGCCAGACCCCGTCCCCCTCCCTTTTTTCCAGACTCACACGGATAACAACTTCTCCTTTTTCAGTGAATTTCACCGCATTACCCGCAAGGTTGGTCAGAATCTGGCGCAATCGCCCCGGATCTCCTTTCAGCAGAAAAGGAACATCCAAATCGATGCCATAAAGAAATTCAAGCCCCTTTTTCTGAGCCCTCAGGGTTATGGAATCACTGAAATCCTTAAGGAGGCTTTCCAGGTTAAAATCAATGATTTCCAGCTCAAGTTTTCCTGCCTTGATTTTGGAAAAATCAAGAATATCATTGAGAATGCCCAAGAGAGATCGGGCACTGGACTCTATGGTACGGGCATAGCGGCTCTGGGTTTCGTCCAGTTCCGTATCGAGAAGGAGCCCCGTCATGCCGAGAACTCCATTCATGGGAGTTCGGATTTCATGGCTCATATTGGCCAGAAACTCACCCTTGGCATGTGCTGCGGCTTCGGCCTGTTCCTTGGCAAGCATCAGGTCTTCTTCTGTCCTTTTCCGTTCAGTTATGTCACGGGTAACTCCTTGATAACCGATGGCATTTCCTTTTTCATCCCGCATGAAGGTAAGTACAAATTCCGCCCAGTAGATACTGCCGTCTTTTTTATAGGCCTCCACCTCTATTCGGATGGTGCGGTTTTTGGCAGATTGGGGATCTTTTTCTTTTTCCATTTCTTCGGCTTGGATTTTCTGGAGAATTTCAAGGGAGCGGAGGGGGAATCTGTCCTGAGCCCCCACCTTGAGAATCTCTTCCGGTGTATATCCCTGTTGTAAATATACGGAGGGAGAGGCATAGGTCATGTTGAGATTCAGGTCGCAGGCCCAGATGACATCGATTACATTTTCTGCCAGAATTCGGTAATGATATTCACTTTTTTTTAACTGGTCTTCGGTTTGCCTGCGTTCAGTAATATCCAGCATGATACCATGGAAAACAGTCCGATCCGGATAAACCCTGGGGCTGGAGGCTCCGCTGAACCAGAGTGTGCCACCGGAAGGTCTCACATAGCGACCCTCAAAATGCCATGGACAGACTCGGCGAACGGCATTCTCAATGGATATAAGAAAGGATTCCCTGTCCTCGGGATGCACACCGGCAAGAAGGTCTGTGAAAAAAGAGGGGGAATGACAACAAATTTCCAAAAGAGCTGTGGCCCCTTCACTCATATAGGGAATCTCATATTTACCGGAATGCAGGGCATCAAAGCGGAACAGGACTCCCGGCATATGATCGGCAATGCCCTGCAACTGTTCCTGCTGGGCCAGCGCCTTTGCCTCTGTCTGTTTTAGCTCTCTGAATTTTTGGAAAAAATTCAGTTTTTTCAAAAAAGCCCTCATGTCCTCTGCCTTTCCCCTGAACCCATGGACAGCACCAGGTGCGGTATTTTTAAGTCAATTCCCAAAGGATTTTAACTCAGCACTTCCCGGATTTTGAGTTTAAGATCTTTCAGCTGCCAGGGTTTTGCTATAAAGCCCTTTGCACCTGAGGTCATAACCTCCATGGCCTGACCATTGGCCGAATAGCCGCTGGAGATCAGCACCTTCACAAGGGGATTTTTTTTCAGAAGCTCCCGCAGACACCTGTGGCCACCCATGCCCGGCATGTTCAGATCCAGCAATACCAGATCAATTTCCTGGCCCTTTACTTTATATATTTCCAGAGCTTCTTCTCCGCTGGCGGCAGGCAAGACGGTATAGCCAAAGGTTTCCAGAGCCTCCTGCCCCATTTTCCGAAGAGGTTTTTCATCCTCCACAAAAAGGATGGTTTCACTTCCGTTTTCAGGGCAGATCTCCTCCGGAGTTTCCCTTTCCTGAACCCGCTCTTGCTCCATTACAGGAAGATAGATCCTGAAGGTCGTGCCATGGTCCGGTTCACTGTAGCACTGAATATGTCCTCCATGGGCTTTTACAATGCCATACACCGAAGGAAGGCCAAGGCCTGTACCCTTGCCTGTCTCCTTGGTGGTGAAAAAGGGATCAAAGACCTGTGTGAGGGTTGCGGTGTCCATGCCAAAACCCGTGTCCGATACACTGAGCAGCACATGGGAGCCTGTTCCCGCACCGGGGTGGGCTTTGGCAAAGCTTTCATCCAGAAGCACATTTTCCGTTTCAAAGATCAGTCTGCCACCCTCTGGCATGGCATCTGCCGCATTGTTGGCGAGGTTGAGGAGGGCCTGCTCCATTTGCACAGGATCAGCAGATACAGAACCAAGATCTGAGGCAAGGTGCAGCTCCATGGAAATCATCCTTGGAATGGTGCGCTCCAGAAGACGGCTCACCTCTCTTATGGCCTGATTCAGATTCACCTTCATCCTGCTGGATTCCACCTTGCGGCTGAAAAGAAGAAGCTGCTGCACAAGCTTTGCCGCCCTGTCCATGGCAGCGACCACAACATGAAGACGTTTCATCGTCCGGACATCAAAGTTTGTTTCCATGGTAAGTAGTTCGAGATTGCCCCGCATTACCTGTATGAGGTTGTTAAAATCATGGGCTATCCCACCGGCCAGAACACCAACGGACTCCATTTTCTGCGCCTGAAAAAGCTGATTCTGCAATTTCTCCCGCTCGGACTCCGCCTCTTTTCTTTCTGTAATATCCTGAAAATGAACCAGACCGGCCCAGACCTCTCCCTTCTCATTGCGGATGGGAACCCCGAAAATCTCCAGCCAGACTTTGCTGCCATCGGGACGTTCCACAATCATATCATCCACAGAAGAACTTTCGCCTTTCATGGCTTTGATGATGGGCATTTCTTCCACAGGATAGGGTTCTGTGCTGCCGGGTCTGTGGGCTTTATATACTTCGGAAAGATTGTGACGGCTTGCCTCGGGCAGCACACCCACGCCCAGAAGTTTTTCAGCCATGGGATTGGCGATGAGGGGCCTGCCACTGGGGGCTTCCACCATAAACACACCGCTTGAAAGGTTGGTCAGCAGGGCATTTAAAATCTCATTTTGACGCTTCAGGGAAACTTCCCCTGCCTGCCGGGCCTGTTGGGCCTGCTTTTGTCGTCTGAGGCTGAGGATAAGCCATGCTGTCAGCAACGTCAGTAGAAAAATAAAGGAGGAAAGACCGAAAAGAAACCAGCGGGTCCGGGACAGCAGGGATGCTTCTGCCTTTTTACGTTCTGTGATGTCGAGAACGGTAAAGGTGACGCCATCATCCAGATTTTCAGGATCAAGGGGGGTTGAGGAAAGTATGATATGGCGGATTTCCCCATCCTTACGGAGCCAGCGGGTTTCAACCGAGCCTGTGCCCTTCTGGCTGATCTGTCGGTATTTTTCCCGGCCCACAAAGTCGAACTCTTCCTGAGATGGGTATAGCATAAGGGCACTCTGACCCATAAGTTCATCCCTTGAGTAGCCAGTTAAATCAAGGATATAGTCATTTGCTGCCGTGATAACACGATGCTTAACCATGCCTATGCCCGCAGGTGCACTCCTTAAAATACTTTCAAGGAAGCGGGTGCTATGGAGGGCAGAATCCACAGGTTCTTCATCCCTTTCCTGCCAGGCCATGCCCGGAGACAGAAAGGTGTGAAAAAAGAACAGAAGCGAACAAAAAAAAACCATGATGAACCTTGTCTTATATGTCGGATGTTTCATCATGACTTCCCCTTTTCGCCTGCATCCGGCTGATCCTTCAAAAAACCCTCCAGAACCCTGCGGAGTTTTTCATAGGCACTGCCAAGATCTTCCATTTTCCCCTCTACAGCTTTCAGATCTCCCGAGGCTGCGGCGATTTCCATTTCCCCAGCAAGCTCACTGAAGTCCAGCGCACTGATGTTACCGGCCATGCCCTTCAGGGTATGGGCCTGCAGGTGTATGTTTTTCATATCCTTGACATCCAGGGCTGATTTCAGATCTCCAATGCGCTGGGGCATCACCTCAAGGGAAAGTTCCAGTACATTTCGAAGCAGATCTCTATCCTGCATGAGACGTTCCAGAAGGGCATTCCGGTCAAATACGACAGCGGCCCCGGGGGGATTTCCCATCCCCCCTTCCTGCGGTCTGCCATGGGTTTTCTCAATAGAGGAGATAAGGGCTGGGAAGATCCCCGCTTTCCCGATACCCAGCCATTTTTCCAGAACCTTCGCCAGCATACCCGGCTCCACGGGTTTTGGTATGAAGTCATCCATCCCCGCCTCCAGACAGCGCTGCCTGTCCTGCTGCATGGCCCCTGCTGTCATGGCGATGATGGGAATCCCCGGTCTTGGAATTGTGGCTATTTTATTTTTATCAGGATCTTCTTTGGTCTCAAGACTCCGGATACGGCGTGTGGCTTCAAGGCCATCCATCTCCGGCATCATCACATCCATGAGTATGAGGTCATAGGGAAGAATATTTATAAGTTCCAGTGCTTCCAGTCCATTGGCAGCGGTATCCGTGTGCAGCCCCATTTTTCCAAGAATGCCTAAGGCCACTTCCTGATTGGTGATGTTGTCTTCCACAAGAAGAATACGACCGGAAAAATGCGGAAGTTTCGCCAGTGTATTCCGCCGTTCATGGGTCTGGAGCCGGAGTTCTTTTTCTTTTTCCAAAAGACCGAAACGGGCCGTGAACCAGAAGGTGGTCCCTTTTCCCGTAAGACTTTCTACTCCGATCTCCCCACCCATCAGTTCTGCAAGCTGCCGACTGATGGCAAGGCCAAGGCCTGTTCCCCCGAATCTTCGGGTGATGGAGGCATCCACCTGACTGAACTTGTCAAAAAGAAGGGGGATCTTGTCTTCCGGAATGCCAATGCCCGTATCCTGTACATAAAAGCGGAGCCATACTTCTTTTCTTCCTTGTTTTTCCAGACATACCTGAATCTGAACCTCCCCCTTTTCCGTGAATTTAAGGGCATTTCCCGCAAGGTTGGTCAGAATCTGCCTCACGCGACCGGGATCGCCCTGAAGAAGGCAGGGTACATCGGGTTCAATGGAGGTCTGCCAGCCAAGCCCCTTTTCATTGGCTCTCAGGGCCATGACTTCTGAAAAATCGTCCATGAGATTTTCAAGGTTAAAGTCAAGAATTTCCAGATCCAGCTTCCCTGCTTCGATTTTGGAAAAATCAAGTATATCATTGATAATACCCAGAAGAGACCGGGCACTGGACTCTATGGTTCTGGCATAGCGAAGCTGCCTTTCATCCAGCTCCGTATCGAGAAGCAGACCCGTCATGCCCATGACGCCGTTCATGGGGGTTCGGATCTCATGGCTCATGTTGGCCAGAAATTCACCCTTGGCATGGGCTGCGGCTTTAGCCTGAACAGTCAGAGCTTTGGCCTGGATAATGGCCGCCTCCAGCTTCCGGTTGCTTTCCAGAAGGGCCTCTTCGGCCCGTTTGCGCTCGGTGATGTCTTCTTTGACCCCAAGATAATTGGTTGCCTTGCCATTATCATTGCAAATAGGGGTTATGGATGCGGCTTCCCAGAAGATCTCTCCGTTTTTCCTGAGGTTTTTGAATTCTCCCCGCCATTCCTTTCCGGAACTTATGGTTTCCCACATTTCCCTGTATTCTTCGGAAGATCTGTCCGGAGATTTCAGGATTTTCGGGTTCTGGCCCCTTGCTTCCTCAAAGCTGTAACCCGTTACACGGGTAAAGGCCGGGTTTACATACTCGATCTTGCCTTCAAGATCCGTAATCACGATGCTGGCAGGGCTTTGTTCTACTGCCTGTGACAATCTGCGGAGCTGATCCTCTACCCTTTTGCGGGATGTTATGTCGCGGAAACACCATACCCTTCCGATCACCTGTGATCCCTGCCACTGGGGCTGGGAATAGCGCTCAAAGACACGGCCATCTTTAAAATGGATTTCATCAAAGCTGCTGGCCTCCAGGGTTTTGTAGAGATGCTGGACTTTGACATAAAATAATTCAGGGTCTGAAAGCTGGGACAGGGCATGCTTCAGCAGGGTTTCTTCACCTGCATCGGCAATTTCAGGGGGAATCTGCCATAGATCCAGAAAGGCTTTGTTGTGACGGCTGATTCTTCCGCTGCGGTCAATGACGAGAATACCCTCTTCCAGGGAGTTCAGGATACTGTCCAGCAAAGACAGCATTTTGCGACCTTCCTCCTCGGCCTGCCTGCGTTCCGTGATG
This sequence comes from Desulfobotulus mexicanus, assembly GCF_006175995.1. NCBI lineage: Bacteria > Pseudomonadati > Thermodesulfobacteriota > Desulfobacteria > Desulfobacterales > Desulfobacteraceae > Desulfobotulus > Desulfobotulus mexicanus. The sequence goes on along the minus strand of NZ_VDMB01000016.1, from coordinate 22,988 downwards.
TCCATGGCCACTTCCATGCGCACCAGACGGCCTTCTTCCCAGACAATGGCCTGATCCCGGCAGTCATACCACCTGTCATTGGCCGTATTGAAAAACTCCCAGTGATGGATGCCCGAAGCGCTGCCATCTTGATTGAGGAGCCTTGAATTGGTGCAGAAAGAACAGGGTCCGCTCTGACCGGACTGGAGCACCTCCCAGCACTTTCTGCCCACACCGTCCCCAAAGGCCCTGCGGCCAAAGGCATTGAGGAAAAGGAGTTCATAGCTTTCCATATCCGCAATGTAGATAAGGGCATCCATGGCATCCATTACCGTCAGCAGCCGTTGATGGAAGGCCTCCTGCTGCTGTTCCGCAAGCTTTCTTGCCGTTATATCCGTGGCAATGCCCGCATGGTAAAGCAGGTCACCCTCCATGCTACGAACAGGAAAGACCCGCTTATGGATCCAGCGGAAGGTACCGTCTGGCTTCAGGATGCGGTATTCCATATCAAAATGGTCTAAGAGTATATAAACTTCCAGGGCTGCGAAAACATCTTTTCTGTCAAGGGGATGCACGGCCTCCATGAAACTTTGGGGCTTTTCATAAAGGCTCTGGCAGCTCCGGCCCCAGAGGGTCTCATAGGCTGGGTTAACATAGAGTATAGAGCTGTTATCCTGGGAATGCAGCCAGACTACATCCCCTATGCCTTCGGTGATGTGACGGAACTTTTCCTCACTTTGCATCAGTGCTTCCTGCTGAGATAAAATCATTCTCTCGGTTCTGCGCAGCATGAAAAACAAAAGACCCAGAAGAGCCACCAGAAGAAGGGCCGTCAGCATGGCTCCTATGATTATATCCTTACTGAAAGCCGCTTTTATGGAAGAAATATCATTGATGATAAGAAGATCCCCCACTTCCCTGCCGGAAGCATCATGAAGGGGCAGTGCCATCACCCTCCAGCTCCTGTCCTCTGACTGGACTTCCTGATCAACAAGTTTGTGGTCATGCCCTTTTACCTGATCATGGTTGGCAAGCCCGTCAAACATATCAGGCAGGCGGCCCATGGAAGCATAGATCAGAACACTGTGGGGCAATCTCTCCCAGTCCGCCTCCCTTTTTAAAAGCTCCATGCCCCTTTCCCAGTCATCCCTTTGCAGTTCAGATTTGAAAATGCTTATGGCAATTTCAGTGGTGGAATTTTCTTTATGAAGGGCCTGAAGAAGATCTTCTATTTCTTTACCCAGCTCCACATAACCAAGGAGTTCTCCTTTGCTGAACACAGGCTGCACCACCCTGAGGGTAAAGGTTCCCAGAGAACCCAGCTCCAGCCCGGAAGATGCTTTCTGGTTTCTCTCCGCCTGCAATGCCGTGAAGCGATTATTGATGCCCCCCAGCTTATCAGGGTTGTAGATTCGTATGAGGGATTCACGCCTTGCATTCCAGAAATAAAAATGGCTGATGCCATTGTTCTGGCTTAAGATTTTTCCGGTTTCCCGCCAGTCCGAAAGCAGTTGTTCTCTATTCCCTTCTTTCATGGTTTCTTGCATGCCCTTATCCATGGCAATGATCTGGGCCGCAGCACGAAGACCATCTGTCTGAATTTCAAGGCCCTGATGAAAAAGCCCGGACAGGGCAGTGGCTTTCTGGGCCATTCTTTCATTCAGTCTGGCGTTCTGCTGTTGCCAGAGAAGCCCGGCTCCTATGAGTACAAGGAGAAAAAGCAGAAAAAAGATCGCCGGAAGCAGATTTTTCATCAGTGTTTTTTTCATCAATTTATTTCCCTGATTTCATCTTTTAAAATTTCTGGAAATATCTGCTTTACTGCTTTGCGGAGTTCCTGCTTGCATATTTCAAGGTCTTTCATTTTTTTCAGGACAGTTTCCAGATCTCCGGCTTCAGCACTTATTTCCATTTCTCCGGCAATAAGGCTGAGGGCTTCGGCATTGATGTTGGCAGCCTTGCCCTTGATGGTATGGGTCTGAAACAGAACTGTCTGAAGATCCTTTGCATGAAGGGCTGTTTTAAGTTCATCCATACGCTGGGGAAGGCTGTCCATGCAGATTCCCACCACTTTTTTCATTAAATTTTCATCCCCCATGAGACGTTTTAAAAGGCCCTGATGATTCCAGGATGAAGGGAGCTTTGTTTCCTGCTGCCCAATGTCCGGAAGAGATGATTCCAGCTTCTGTTTTGTAAAGGCAGATCCTGAAACTTCTCTGCATGTTGCTTCAGGCAGCCATTTTTCCAGTACCTGCACAAGATCCATTGGTTCCAGTGGTTTTGGGATGTAATCATCCATACCCGCTTCAAGGCAGCGTTCTTTGTCCCTTTTCATGGCTGCTGCTGTCATGGCGATGATGGGAATCCTTGATCTTCTGACTCCTGAGATCTCATCTACACATAATCCATCGGCCTCTGCTTCAAGGTCCCGGATGCGGCGTGTGGCTTCAAGGCCATCCATTTCCGGCATCATCAAATCCATGAATATCAGATCATAGGGCAGAATTTTCAGGGCATGGAGGGCTTCCAGCCCATTGGCCGCCGTATCTGCACGGAGCCCGATTTTTTGTAGAATACCTAAGGCCACTTCCTGATTGGTGATATTGTCTTCCACAACGAGGATGCGGCCGGAAAAAGAGGGCAAAGGCTGTGTTTGTCTGTAATTCCTTTTAAACGGGGTATTCTCAGGGTCTGCCTGTTTTCCAGTCTGTAGTTCAAAGACTGCGGTAAACCAGAAGCTGGAACCTTTTTTCCCCTTGCTTTCCACGCTGATTGTACCCTGCATCAGTTCCGCAAGCTGACGAGAGATGGCAAGGCCAAGCCCGGTACCGCCGAATTTGCGGCTTATGGATGCATCCACCTGGGTGAATTTATCAAAAATAAGGGGGAGTCTTTCTGCCGGAATACCTGTGCCTGTGTCTTCCACGGTAAAGCGTAAGGCTACCCTGTTTTCAAATTTTTCCTGAACACTCACCCATAGCCTTATTTCCCCTTTTTCCGTAAATTTAAGGGCATTGCCCGTAAGGTTGGTCAGAATCTGACGAAGCCTTCCGGGATCTCCCATGAGAAGGCAGGGTACATCTGGATCAATGGCAGAAATCCAGTCAAGTTTTTTTTCATGTACCCGCAGGGACATGACATCTGAGAAACTTTCCATGAAGCGTTTGAGATCAAAATCCAGAATCTCCAGCTCCAGCTTGCCTGCCTCAATTTTGGAAAAATCAAGAATATCATTGAGAATTTGTAGAAGGGATTTTGCACTGGACTCTATGGTTGCCGCATAATGGCGCTGGATACCGTTGAGTTGTGTATCTAGAAGAAGACCTGCCATACCTATGACACCGTTCATGGGTGTGCGGATCTCATGGCTCATGTTGGCAAGAAATTCGCCCTTGGCCATTGTGGCAGCTTCGGCTTTTGCCGCAAGCTCCTCTGCTTCCATACTGCGGACTTCAAGCTGGTGGTAAGCATCCTTCAGTTCTGTAATGTCACGGCATACGGCCATAAGTACCATCCGCTCAGAAACGCGGATGGCGGAAAGGGAAACCAGTACCCAGAAATCTCCGCTGCCCCGCCGACTGTGAAGCCATTCAAACTGCTGTTTTCCCTGTTCAAGGGCAGCATTAATTTTCTTTTCGGCCAGTACGGAAGATAAGCTGCCGCAGGGCTGGAATTCTGGGGAAAAGAAATCAGGGCTGTACTGGAGAATGGTTTTCCGGGTTTCGTTGAACATGGCTTCGGCCGCATGGTTGCAGTCTGTGTATCTGTTATTTTCTATTATGAAGCAGGGGGAGGGGGAATCCTTGAACAGGCTTGCGTATCGGGCTTCGCTTTCCATAAGCTGTGCCGTTCTTTCGGCAATCTGGTATTCAAGATTCCTTACAAGTTCCTGAACTTTTTTTGCCATTGCATTGACGGCAAAGGTAAGCTGGAAAAATTCCAGAACAGGGCTTTTAAACTCGCTCAGGCTTGAAAAATCTCCCTTTGACAGGCGCAGGGCATGGGCTGTTGTTTCTTCGGCGGACCGGATTATGGAGTGTGTAAATCTTCCTATCCAGAATGCAATGACAAGGGAGAAGAGAAAAAGTAAGCCCGCCTGTTTCCAGAGGTTTCTGGTGACAAGATCTGCAAGGTCATCTTCTGTAAGTATGATGTCAATATTGAGTCTCAGACCATGGTTATCGCTGAAGGGCAGGCGCAGATGGAGATAATTCTGCCCCTTTTTTTTCAGAAAGCGGGGCTTGAGATCTTCGGGTTCATGGGCCGGGTCATTGAAAATTCCCTGTAGTATATCCATGGGATAATCATTCAGACCATAGCGGATTAATTTTCCTTTTTCTTCAAAATGTACGGGAAAGTCTGCGGATGTGGCCAGCAGCTTTCCATTGGGTTCTGATATGAAAAGAAGACTCTGGCCCCGCTTGTGGTTTTTTTTGAGAAAATCCGAAAGATGCCGCAAAGAAAAATCTACGGTCAGTACTCCGAGAAGTTTTCTGCTGCTGTCATAGATGGGAATGCTGACGCCCATGCCAAATTCATCAAAGGATGCATACCTGTACACCGGATACCAGGACAGAACACCGGCTTTGGCTCCGTGCTGAAACCAGGGTCTTGATCTTGAATCAAAGGGAAATTCTCCGCCCATGATACGTTCCCCACGCTGGCCTTCAGCATCCAGAGCAAAGGTTTTCCAGATATTTCCCTCATTTTCCAGCACCGTTGAAATCTGAATCTCATCATTATCAAAGCTGCGCCTTGCCCCTATATACTCTCCGTTGGCCTTGCCTGCAGAAACAAAGGTCAGAATGGGTACATTCCAGAGCTGTGATGCAAAATAGCGTGCAAGGAGTTCTGGATTTTCCAGCATCGCTTCGTTCAGCATGTCCTGATTGACCCTGGCAACGGTGATTACCGTATTGAAAAGGCGATTAAGGGAAAGTGCCACGCCTGAGCCGATTTCATGGGCAAGTTTTTTCTGGGAGCCTGAGATGGTATTTAGGCTGGTCTGGTAACCCAGATAGATATAAAGGGCAGATGAAAAAACAAAGGCCAGTACCACGGGAAAGAGAAGAAAATGTCTCAACCTGAAAAGTCTTGTCTGAGAACTTTCTCCTGCCTCGCCTGTTTTATTATGCCCGGCTGGCTGATTTTTCAACATTCAGGCTCCCGTAGTATAAAATTTTTTATCAAAGATCCTTTCCAGAGGCCCTGCACAGCTTTTCAAACTCCCTTTCCAGTGCAGCAACACCTTTACGGACGGTGTCCATGTCTCCGTCCTTGGCAGCTTCTTCCATTTTTTTTGCCAGCACACAGAGGGCATCGGCATTGATGCTGCTGGCCATTGCCTTGACCGTGTGAATTTGCAGATGCACAGCCGGACCGTTGTCTGTTTCCAGTGCTGCCTGCAGTTCCTGAATGAGCAGAAAAAGGGAGCCTATGGATATTTTGATAATTTTTTTAAATAAATCTTCATCATGCATGAGCTGGCTTAGCAGGGCACTGCGGTTGAATACGGGAAAGCTTTTGATTCCGGAGAGGTGAGAACTTTCATTTTCTTCCGGCAGGTATAAGAAAGCACCGGATGATGTGTCAAAAGTATCGTCAGGAGTTACTCCCCCAAGCCATTTTGCAAGCACCCTTGAAAGCTCATCGGGATGAACAGGTTTTGCAATATAGTCGTCCATACCTGCTTCAAGGCAGCGCTCCCTGTCTTTGGGCATGGCCCCGGCTGTCATGGCGACGATGGGTGTTTTTTTTCGGGGAAAGGAGAATGGCAGGTCTGTACCGGGGATTACATTGTCCGGAAGCCATCCCTGCAGCTCCTGTTTCCGTATTTTTTCCGTGGCCGCAAGTCCGTCCATTTCCGGCATCATCACATCCATAAGTATCAAATCATAGGTTTGGTTTTCCAGGCTTTGCAGGGCTTCAAGGCCATTGGTCACACTGTCTGCCCTGATGCCGAATTTTTTAAGAAGGCCTTTGGCTACTTCAAGGTTGGTATCGTTGTCTTCTGCAATGAGAACACGGCCTGTAAACTGTGGAATGGGTATTTTGCCATGGGCAAGTTTTTGTGAATCATTGGAGGCTGGCCCTGGGCGCTGGTCCTGTTCAGCAGATTGAGTTCTTTCGAAGCGGGCCGTAAACCAGAATGAGGAGCCTTTGCCTTCAAGGCTTTCTACGCCTGTTTTTCCACCCATGAGATCTGCAAGTTCCCTGCATATGGCAAGTCCAAGGCCTGAGCCTCCGAATCTGCGGCTTATGGACGTATCCACCTGACTGAATTTGTTGAAAATGAGATCCGTTTTGTTTTCAGGGATGCCAATGCCTGTATCCTTGACGGTAAAACGCAGCAACACGCCTTGATTTTCTTCCTTTTCGACGGCAATGGAGATCTGTATTTCACCATTCTGGGTGAATTTCAGGGCATTGGCCGTAAGGTTAGTCAGTATCTGGCGCAGCCTTGCAGGATCACCACGGAGAAGAAGGGGAGTCTCCGGTCTTATCCGGATTGAAAAATCAAGTCCCTTTTCATTGGCCAGTAGGGCCATGGTGCTCTTGAAATCATCCAGAAGACTTTTCAGGTCAAAATCCATTAACTCAAGGTGCATTTTTCCTGCCTCGATTCTGGAAAAATCGAGGATATCATTAATGAGAGTGAGAAGGGATTTTCCGCCTGACTGTATATTTTCCGTATAACGCCGTTGTTCTTCGGAAAGCTCCGTATCCATGAGAAGATGGGTCATGCCGAGAACTGCGTTCATGGGAGTTCTGATCTCATGACTCATGTTGGCCAGAAACTCACCCTTTGCCTTTGAGGCGGTTTCAGCCTGTTCTTTGGCTTTAAGAAGTGCTTCTTCTGCCAGTTTTTGATCATTTATATCCCTTGAAATACCAACAAAATATAAAAAATTTCCATTTTCAGAAAAAACTGGATTGATATTGCCTTCATGCCAACGCCATGTTCCATCTGCGTGTTTAACCCTATACTGAGGACCAGGTAATGCTTTTTTATAAAACAGTGTTTTTTCCATATATTGTTCGCACAAGAAGACATCTTCTTTATGTACGAGGGGCTGAAATTTCGTTCCTGTAATATTGGAAGGTTCATAGCCTAATATGTTTTTCCAGGAAGGTGAAATATATGAAAATACACCATCGGTTTTAATCGTCCAGATAAGATCATAGGAATAAGCAACGAGAAAACGAAATTTTTCTTCACTTTCCGCAAGCTTAATTTCTATTTGTTTTTCATTGCTTACATCCAGCATTATACCGTGAAAAACAATGCGGTCTTCATGTCTTGTGGGGCTTGAGGCTCCACTGAACCAGATGGTGCTGCCGGATGGTTTTAAATAACGACCCTCAAAACGCCAGGGCCGGACTTCTGTGACGGCCTTTTCAATGGAATCCAGAAAGGCCTTTCGATCTTCGGCATGGATTCCGTTGAGGAAGGCTAAGAAAAAATCTTCTCTATGGTTTAAGATTTCCAGAATATCCAGAGATCCTTCACTCACATAGGGAATCTCATATTTTCCATCGGATAGTACATCAAAACGGAAAAGGACACCGGGCACATTGACGGCTATGTTTTCAAGTTTTTCTTTTTGGCTTAAGATTTCGGCCTCTGCCTGTTTTTGAGCCGTAATGTCTGTGGCAAAACCGTGGATGGCAAGTGTCCGGCCTTCATGGTCACGGATGATGCTGGCGATGAGGGAAGCCTGAAAGGAACTGCCGTCTTTTCGGAGGAAGCTGCATTCAAAGGGTGAGTTACCCTCCATGTTTTTCAGAATATTTAAAAAACTTATTCTTTCTTCAGGATTAACATAAAGCTGTGTGGAAATATTTTCTATGGAATCTATCAGATCCTTTGGGGATTCATAGCCGCACATCCGGGCCATTTCAGGGTTGACGGAAATAAAACGCCCCTGGGGTGTGGAAGAGAAAATACCTATGGGCGCATTGTTCAGGATGCTGAGGGCATCAAGGCCTGGGATGATTCCGGTATCTGCGGGGGAGGGGAAAGGGCTGGGCATGGCTTACTCCTTTGGAAGGCGGGGAAAGATCGGCTAAGGGTGCATGGAAAAGAAGCCCGATGCAAGGCAGCATCTGGCATAAGGCATGGGAGAAGAAAATATTTTTATATTTTATAGCAAGTCTGCTCTTTTTTAAAGGATGAAATGCACATCTCCCTCCGGCACGCAGGTATGATGCCGGGGGGATGCGTAATGCTGAACATTAAAACACAGCACATAGAGACTGTCATGCAGGAGGGAAGGATCTTGACCAGTGTCCGTATGGCCCATAAGAAGATCAAGGTAGTCTTTTCGGTTGAAGCCTTAGTAACATTCTAGAAGGAAACATCACCGGATTTTTAAGGGGACACACCGGTGGATGTTTCCTTAATTTTTTATTTCCAGCTGATGGCCGCAGCCTCTCTGGTCGGGATGCGGTGATATTTGAAGCGGGGAGTTCCCACAAGCACGGCACCATGGTTGTTGACACCCTTGGGAAGGGCCAGTGCTTCTTTCAGTGGCGGCCAGAAGGTGGCTGCGATATTGAAGAATCCGGCCCAGCAGGTTCCAAGGCCCATGGGAGGTGCCGCTACTTCCAGATAAGCAAGGGCCGTGGCACAGTCTATGGCTGCTGTGGGGGCAGCCTTGTGGGCACAGGCGATGACAATGTGGGGCGCATCCCTGCAGATCACGTCCAGCCCCAGATCAAAACCTGCAACGGTTTCTTCCAGATGAAAGGCCTTGGCCATGGCGGGCTGTTCCTTGATCATGTAGCGCATCCAGTCGGCCACCATGGCGGTGAGGCGGCGGACCTCGTCCGTATCATAAATGACCTGCCATTGAACGCAGCGGCTGTTATGGCCCGTGGGTGCACAACTTGCCGTTTGAAGCAGTTCTTCCAGACGGGCTTTGTCCACGCTTTCTTTTTTGTAATTGCGGATGGACCGGCGGGTGGCCAGAAGATGCTTTGTTGCCTTTTCATCGGGCAGCAGATCCCTGTCCACAGGAATGCAGTCTTCGGGTGCCAGAAAGTTCAGACGGATAGCAGCTGTCGGGCATACGGAGACACAGTGGCCGCAGCGGATGCACAGGGCTTCTCCCCCCTGTACAAGTGCGGGCATTTCTCCTTTTTTGGGGATGCCTAAAATTTTAACGGGGCATTCCGCAGCACAGATGCCGTCTTTGTTGCAGAGATCCGGATCAATGGTGACAAAAGCAGTGTTCATGGTTTTCCTTTCCAATGGTTTCGTGAACAGAAGAGGCGGCCGGAAAAGCCGCCTTTAATTGAACATGTGTATAATATGATTTTTTTGCATAGGCAAATAAAGGGTACTGGGCATATTGTTCCGAAGAGCAAAAAAACACGATTTGAAGTGGTTGATCACCTGCCTGATAAGCATCATGTTTTATGCTGGAATGCTGTCAGTCTTATAGCCCTGTACCAGATAAAGGCTTTTTATCTGATTTTTTGAGAACGCCCGGTCAGGCGCTGCGCTGTTGCATTTTCTTTTTCATATCATGGAAAATATAGGCCATCATTCCTAAAATAATGGTGCTGCCCGGTGTAAAGGTACAGATGGCTCTGTATCCGAACAGGCATTCTTTGGAAGCTTCTGCCCGGGGGATCAGGGTGGAGATGGCAAGTATCAGGCATATGACAGCAGCAAGGGTAAAAAGACGGGGAATCATGGGGTTCTCCTTTTAATCTCTTAAGGTTGCCGTAAGACGTAAGGGGTGGAGAAGAAGATCCAGGGCATCACAAATATGACTGCTTGTGATGTCTGCCTGCATCAGTGCCTGACTGCTTGTTCCTTCCTTCATCATGATGGCGATGCCTATACGGGCTGTCTGCAGCATGGCAACATCATTGCGGCCGTTGCCCATGGCAATGACCTTCTCTTTTCTGAGGCTTTCCACGTACTCTTTTTTTGCCTGCCCCTGATTTCCCGGCGGGATGGAAACAATACTGAGGGGCAGCCCGTTCAGGGCCTTTTTCACAGATCCGAAGGTATCCGCGGTGATCACATGAATTTTGATATCTTCAGAGAGATGTTGCAGACGCTCTTTTACGCCGTCGAGGAGTTGTCCGTCCTGGGCCAGAGTACCATTATAGTCAAGGACAAGGTGATCGGCTTCGATTTTTCCGAAGCCTGGGATATTGATGGTAAACATTTTTTTTCCTTGAAGGCACAAAGGCCTTTTTAAAGTTCTGAAGTTTTTAAGGTTATTAAAGTTCTTAGGGTCTTTAAAGACCTTAAAGTCCTTAGACCTTGACCTTAGACCTTAGGCACACCTGCCATCATGGCTGCAGCGTAAAGAAGGCAGAAAAAAAAGGAAAGCTTTGCCGTGTCTGCCAGCACTTCGTTTAAAAGGCTACCCTCCATGTGCCATAGGGATTGAATCACAAAAATGGCCTTTGGAAAGGAGAGGAAGACCAGCAGCATCCAGGTGTTGCTTTTCAGGGCAAGGACAAGTGGGAAGACATAGGCCACTGTAACAAGAGCTGTGAAAAAATAGCGGCTTGGAATGGCTCCCATGCGTACGGCAAGGGTGCGTTTTCCTGTGGCTGCATCGCTGTCAATATCCCGGATGTTGTTCACCGATAAAATGGCGGCAATGAGAAGTCCCGCAGGTAGGGAAGCCATAAATGCCTGTGCAGAGAATTCAAGGGCCATGACCCAGGTGGTGCCGCAGACGGCTACGGGTCCGAAAAAAAGAAAGGCTGCGGCTTCCCCAAGACCCTTTTCCGTCATGGGAAAGGGTCCTGCGGAATAGCTCAGCACACCGATAAAAGAGAAAAGAGCGATGAAAAAAGCCGGAATTCCGCCCCGGAAAATCAGATAGAGGCCGGAGCAAAGGGCCAGAACCATACACAGGACCATGGCAGCCAGAACCTTTTTGCCGTCTATCAGGCCGCTCTGGGTGACTCGTATGGGGCCTAGGCGCTTTTCATTGTCATGGCCTGCCTTTGCATCAAAATAGTCGTTGGCAAGGTTGACGGCAATCTGCAGCAGCAGGGCCGTTGTCAGGGCAAGAAAACCTGATATGAAATGAAATTTCCCCATGCTGCCTGCAGCGGCAATACCAAGTATTACAGGGCCTAAGGCAGCGGGCAGGGTTTTGGGTCTTGCGGCCAGTATCCAGGCCTCTTTTTGAGTCGTGGTATTCATCCCATGTCCTTGATGAAAAGATGGGGAGCAAATTTTCTTTCTATGATGCGGATTACACCGTAAAGGAGGCTGCCCAGAAGTCCCATGGCAAGGATGCCGGTGTACATTTCCGGATACCGCAGCACTTGATAGGTTTCCACCACAATATAGTAACCAAGGCCCCACTGGGTCAGGGCCTGTTCCGCAATGAAAAGCACGGCCACTGCCGTTCCCACGGAAACCCGCAGGGCTGTGAGAATGGCGGGAAGGGTGGCGGGAAGATAGACAAAGCGGAAAAGCGCCCGTCTTCCGGCCCCAAGGGATCGTACCGAAGCAATGAGTTCCGGCGTGAGACTGGCTGCTTCATCCCTTACCACCACAAGAATCTGAAAAAAAAGAATCAAAGAGATGAGAAAGATTTTAGAAAAGTCTGTGATGCCCATGAGCACATAGATTACCGGCAGGAAAACGATTTTGGGTACGGGATATAAAATGGTGATCACAGGGGAGAAAATTCGGTTGATACGGGGAGACTGGCCCAGTATCAGTCCCAGAGGGGCTGCTGTAGATACGGCAATGAGTATGGCAAGGATTACCCGGCCTGCACTGGCAAGAAAGTGAAGTCCCAGATCTCCCCACAGATGCTGGAAAAAAAGGGGCAGAACAGTTACCGGTCCGGGCAGAATTGGACGGTCCAAGGCCATGGCCCCGGCCTGCCAGAAAACAAGAAGGGCGGCAATGCCTGCACCGGATTCCAGTATGCCCTTTGTACAGGATTTCATGGCTGCTCTCCCATAGCCTGGCGCACACCTTTGCACATGGCATTGAAATCTTTATGGGTTCTGGGGTCTTTTTCCAGTGCCACGGGGTTTTTCAGAATTGTAGGCCTTTGGTTGGTGCCTGCTTTGGCAACAAGAATTTTTTCTCCGAGAATCACGGCTTCCGCAATGTCATGGGTAACGGTGATACGGGTAATGGATTCTCTCCTGCCAAGCCTTATCATCAGGCCCTGAAGCTCTTCCCGTATGGGGGGATCCAGTGCGGAGAAGGGCTCGTCCATGAGCAGCAGGTCCGGTTTCATGACCATGGTCCGGGCAATGGCGGCCCGCTGACGCTGTCCTCTGGAAAGCTGGGCCGGATACAGGTCCTCTTTACCCTCAAGTCCGAGACGCTGTATCCAGCGGGACACGGTTTTATTTTGTTTTTCCGCATCATGTTGCCATCCTCTGGGGGAATGCCTGCCATCGGCACCGTAATAGCGGCGGATGTTCAGGCCCAGGGCAACATTGTCTGCCACCGTAGCCCATGGCAGCAGGCCATGGTCCTGAAATACCAGTCCGCTTTCCGGTCTCGGGCGTTTCAGGGTATGTCCTTCAATCTCAATTTTGCCTTTGCGGGGTTTCTGCAGTCCAGCCATCAGAGAAAGCAGGGTGGATTTACCGCAGCCCGAGGGTCCGATGAGGGTCCAGGACTCCCCTCTGGGAATGGTCAGGGAGAAGTTCTCAAAAAGAAGGGCTTTCCCGGAATATCCGAAGCAAAGCTGATGAATGCGGATCATACTCATGGCCTGGGCTTTATCCCTTCGGGGAAAGCTATATTGTCTTCATATTTCAGGGCCTGATCCATAAGGCCCTGTCCAAGCATCCAGTTCATCATGTCTTCCCATTGTTTCTGTGAAGGAAGTTCTGCCACGGGAAAGGGCGGGATCTTATAGTTTTTCTGTACCTGTGGCGGTGTCCGCACCTTTTGGATGAAAAGATCCCTGAAGTCTTCGGGATTATTGTTTATGTCTTCCGCAGCCCTGTTCCATGCCGAAAGAAAGGCTTCGGTTTTGGCCCTTTCTTCCCGGATGATGCGTATATCAAAGCTGAGAACGCTGGCACTGTAAAAGGGTGCCGAAAGATCATTGGCAATTTCAACGGCTCCCTGATCCATGGCGGCAAAGGCCAGAGGGTCGGGCATGACAGCTGCTTCCAGCCGGCCCTGCATCAGAAGCTGAAAACGTTCCGGTATGGCAGGAACGGAGCGCTTGCGGATATCTTCACCTTTTATTCCCGCATCCTGCAGCATGCGGTCAGTGAGGTATTCAATGATGGTATGGCGGCTGATCCCTATGGGAATACCTTTTAAGTCTTCAAGATTTTTACAGGGACTGCCTGGTTTGGCCAGAATGCGGAAGAGGGGGGAGCTGCCCATGGGTTTCCTTGCAATCTGAAGCACCTGCATGCTTATACCATCCCGGTTGAATATGGCAGTTCCTGCCATTTCATTGATCATGCCGTGGATGCGGCCCGCCTGCATGAGCTGATCCCGCTCCAGGGCACTGGCAACGGCGATGGCCTGTACAGTCACTCCGGCTTCTTTGAAATAGCCCCTGCTTTCCGCCACATGAAAGGGAAGGGCATCGGGGATGGGCAGCAGGGCCACCCTCAGGGGTTCTGCATGAACCATGGTGCAGAAGAAAAGGGAGGTTGCAAAAAGCAGAAAAAAACGCATGGCAGAAAAACTCCTGATTGTATTTTTTGAATAAAAATAATATTATATCAGCTTATAGGCTTGGATAAAAAACTGTCTGAAATATGAATATCTAAGTCTGTATAGCAGAAACAGTGAAATCATACGGGCTTTTTATCGGGTTCAGGAGTATCTGTCAAAAAATGTGGGCATTAAGATTTTAAAGTCTGTTTTCTGCCCCATGGGCAGAGGGCAGGCTTTCCATTTAAGGCAATACATAGGTAAAAGCTTTTTTGCTGTCAATATAATGCATAAAAGAAGGATTTTTCCGTCAAGGATTTAAAAGGGGAGGATAAAAATGACAAAGGTAATTATAATGGCACTGGTGGCCACGATAAAAATGGGGCTGGCAGGCAGTTTTCTTGCAAAGCTTTATAAGAAACATAACCGGAATTCTCTGCCCTGAATGTAACTTTTGAGTGTCTTGACCATAGTTCTTTTAAACTCAGATGGTTATAGGGTTACATTTTGTATTGTTCCGGCTGCGGTGGCAACCGTAGCGGATTTGGGGGCAAACAACAATTTACTTTATGACAATACGTCGCAACACTGCGTGGGTTGCTTCTGGGTAACTTGCAGTTGTTCAGAAGATATGGCTGAACAGAGGTTCGAATCCTGTAATGTTCAGTTTTTATCCTCTTCCTGCCTGATCTGCAGATACTGTACCTGACTTTCCAGTTGATCGGCAATGCGGTTTAAGGCCTGGGAGGCAAGGCTCATCTGTTCTGCGGATCTGGCATTTTCCTGCACTACGGTTTCAAGTCCCCCCAGAATTTCAGCAGCCTGACCAATGGCATCGGCCTGCTTATCACTGGCGGTTCTGATTTCCATAACCCTGTCTGCATTTCCCCTGATTTCCGGGACCAGAGATTCAAGATGTTCTCTGGCATCCTTTGCCATGGCGCTGCCATCCCTTGCCATTTTTCCGATGGCCACGGCGGATTCCCTGCTTTTTTCAGCAAGCTTTCTTATTTCATCGGCCACCACGGCAAAGCCACGGCCATGTTCTCCGGCCCGGGCGGCCTCGATGGCTGCGTTTAGCGCCAGTAAGTGGGTCTGCCTTGCTATTTCTTCCACTATGCCAATACGTTTTATTATATTTATCATAGCCTGGGCTGCATCTTCCACGGCCTTACCGCTGGCGTCGGTCATTTCTGAGGCTTTCATGGCACCGTTTTCCGTATTTCTGGCTGTGGCCAGATTGCGGGACACTGCAAGGCTCATTTCCCTCATCCGTGAACTCAGATTTTCTGCGGATTCTGCCTGTGTCAGGGTGCCCTGACGCAGGCGGTTGGAGATGGTCAGAACATCTCTGCTGGCTTCCACGCTGTGACGGGCTGCGATGCGTACTTCCGATGCGGCCCTAGCCAGTCTGCGAATCATGGTGGCAAGGGCCTGGCCCAGAGTGTCCTGATCCGAGAGGACGGGTATGGTGACGGTCAGATCTCCATCGGCTACTTTGCGGGCAATTTTTGCCTTGGTTTCCAGTGCATCCACAAAGGTGTTCATCCAGTGGGAAAGCAGTGCCATTTCATCTTTGGATGCTATGGGAATGCGACGGGTGAGATCCCCCTTACCCTGGGCCACATCCTGTACAGCGGTTGTTAGGCGGCGCAGGGGCATGACCACCACCCGCCTCAGGGTGAAAACCAGAGTTATGAAAAGCAGAATATCCAGAATCAGAATAATTAGGATCAGATCATAAAAAATCTTTCTGAGACCATCTTTGAAAAATGCAGGATCCATGATCAGGGTAATGGCAGCTATGGTTTCATCTCTATGGGTAACATCCATTTTTCGTAAGAAATTGCGTGTGTCAGGAAGTTTTTCCGTTGAGACAACTTCTCCTTTGCGGTTTCTGCCGATACAGATGTCTGGTTCATTTTCCTGATTCATCTGTCCATGAATCCCTATGGCCAGAATTCGTTTATCCTTCATCTCCGAATGCAGGGCTGCATCTACCTGTGACATGTCAAAATTATACAGGGGCTCCTGAAGGGTCTGTGCCAGCCTTTCTATGATGAGATCCGCATCCGCCTCAAGGCGTATTTCAAATCTGTTTTTTGCGCTCAGATACTGCCAGCCCCCGAGAATTATGAGAAGACCTGTGGATAGCATGAGCACAAGGATGCTGATGCGGAAAAGCATGGAATGATAAAAGGGCAGACGTAGGGCAAAGGCTTGCTTTGGCATGGCAGTCTCCTTGGAAGGTTTTGCCGGTGGTTTCACCGAGCCATGGTTTCCCGTATTTTTCCCGCAAGATCTTTCATGGAAAAGGGTTTCTGGATGAAATTGATACCCGGTTTCAGCACACCGTGGTGGGCAATGACATTGGCTGTATAACCGGACATGAAAAGGCAGTGGATGCCGGGGCAGAAATTTTCAATGCTCAGGCTGAGTTCCTGTCCGTTCATTTGTGGCATTATCACGTCCGTGAGCAGCATATGAATTTTTTTACCATGCTGTTCTGCCAGAGCAATGGCTTCTTTGGGTGTGGATGCGGCCATGACCTCATATCCCAGCTTTTCCAGTATGCGGCCTGTCAGCTCAAGAAGGGCAGGCTCATCTTCCACCAGAAGAATACACTCTTTTCCTTGCGGAAGGGATGTTTTTTCTGCATCGGGTGCAGCGGGAATTTCTTCATCCGTTGCTGGCAGGTAGATGCGGAAGGTGCTGCCCTTTCCCGGCTCACTGTAGACATTGATGAAACCCTGATTCTGACGGACAATGCCATATATCATGGAGAGTCCCAGACCTGTGCCGCTGCCCTGGGACTTGGTGGTAAAAAAAGGTTCAAACAGCTGGGTAAGATGCTCTTTTTCTATACCGCATCCATTGTCACTTACGGCCAGCATAACATAGTCGCCGGGAATGTAGTCCCCATGACTTTCTCCATAGTCTTCCCCAAAGGAGGCATTGACCGTTTCAATGGTCATCTTTCCCACACCGGCAATGGCATCTTTGGCGTTGACTGCAAGATTTACAAGGATCTGGTCCAGCTGACTGCTGTCCATTCTTATGTAACGGAGATTTTCTGCAGGATGCCACCGGAGCTCAATGTCTTCACCGATCAGACGGTGCAGCATTTTAAGCATGCCTTCAATGCTATGGTTGAGGTTGAGTACCCGGGGGGCTATGGTTTGTCTGCGGGCAAAGGCCAGTAGCTGTTTTGTCAGCTCTGTGGAGCGTTCTGCTGCTTTTTTTATTTCCCTGAGCTCGTCCATGGCCGGGTGTGAGGCATCCAGCCTTGTTTCCATCAGTTCCGCATTGCCCATGATGATACCCAGCATATTATTGAAGTCGTGGGCCACACCTCCGGCCAGTCTGCCGATGGATTCCATTTTCTGGGACTGGATAAGCTGGGCTTCCAGGCGTTTGCGCTGGCTGATGTCATGGATGATGGAGTGCAGGTATTCTTTGTTTTTCAGGCGGATGACACTGGAGAGTATGGCCACATCCCGGATGGAGCCGTCTGCCCTGCGGTGGCGGAATTCAAAATGAATACGTTTTTCCTTTTTCACCTTTTCTATTTCTGCGGCTATTTCTTCCGGAGACAGGGTGTTGATATCCTGAATGCGCTTTTTCTTCAGTTCTTCTCTGGACCAGCCGTAAAAATTTGCTGCCGCTTCATTGGCATCAATTACATCACCGGTTTCGGGATCTAAAATGAGCTTGACTGCGGCATGTTCTTCAAACAGCCTGCGGTAATCCTCTTCGCTCTCCTTCAGGTTTTCCAACATCCTGTATTCCTCGCTGACATCCCTGAACACCAGTACAACACCGGTGAGAATGCCTTCATCCTGAAAAATGGGTGCAGCACTGTCTGAAATCTGCCGCTCTGTTCCATCCTTTGCAATGAGCAGGGTATGGTTGGCAAGGCCTTCGGTTTTTTTGCTGGCAAGTACTTTTTTTACAGGGTTTTCCGCAGCATTTCTGTTTTCCGCACTGACAATGTGGAAGACCTCGATGAGGGGTTTTTGTAAAGCCTCACTAAGGTTCCAGCCCGTGAGGTTTTCCGCCACCGGGTTCATCAGGGTGATATTGCCTTTTCTGTCTGTGGCAATGACGGCATCACCTATGGATTTTAAGGTGGTATCCAGATTGTTTTTTGCCCTTTCAAGGTTTTCAAGGGACTGGATGGAAACTTCCTGTTCCGTCAGCACCCTGCCTGCCAGAACCGTGGCCAGGGGATAGATGAGGAGGATGGGCAGGGCCATGTTATGGATGACCAGCCAGAGGGAGGTTCCGGGAAGGGTGAGCATGAGTGCCAGCATGGCCAGATGTACAGCAAGGCCAAAAAGAAAGAGATCCTTTGTGGAAGGAATGTTTTGTCGAGGTTTGAGATAAAAATGGGTGGCAAGGCCTATTGCAAGGGAAGAGATTATTACCAGAATACCCGTGAAAGCGCCGACGCCCCCAAGCTGTATGCGGCAGAGGGTGGCCATGAGGGCTGCAATGATGCCCGCAAGGGGACCGTGGAAGAGGGCGCAGAGGCTGATCATGAGGGATCTGCCGTCAAAAATGAGACCCGGACCCAGAACCAGCGGTTTCAGCATACCTAAAACAGCGGCACTGCCAAAGAGAAGGCCTTGCAGCCATGGGCCTGTACGGCTTTTTTTCGGCCACCTTCTTGAGATGAAGCCGGAGACAATACTTAGGGCAATCAGGAGGGCAAGGTTCAGGACAAGGTCCAGATACATCATGGGCGTTTCCTTGGGATGCGGTGGCAGATGTTTTGGTGTGTACTTGCTGGAATCTTCTTTATGCATAGCATGGGAGGAGCAAAAGAAAAAGAATTCTTCCCTGTCGCTTAAGTTCAGGTTTTTTTCGAAAAAAAGAAATCCATAGATCAAAAGATCCTGATATGGTAATTCTTCAAAGTTTATTAAAAGATTCTTCTGCCATTTTATCTTTAAAGGAAAGCCCATGACATTTCTTGAAGCCCTGAAATCCCACATCCTTGTTTTAGACGGTGCCATGGGTACCATGATACAGAACCTTGGCCTGACCGCAGCGGATTTTGGCGGTGAATCCTATGAAATGCTTTCGGATATGCTGGTTTTTTCAAGGCCCCATGCCCTTCGGGATATTCATCTGGCCTATTTTGAGGCCGGAGCCCACGGAGTGGAAACCAATACCTTCGGAGCCAGCCCCCTGCGCCTTGAGGAATTTGATTTTTCAGGTCTTGATTCGTCTGCCTTTGAAGGAATTCCAGAGAACATACAGTTAAATACCCTGTCGTCGGAAGACATGGCCTACTGGATAAGTCTTAAGGGAGCTGCCATTGCAAAGGAGGCCAAGGAGCTTTATGCAGCCTCGCCCGATTACGATGGTCGCCCCCTTTTTGTGGTTGGCTCCATGGGGCCTTCCAACTTTGTACTTTCTCCCACGGAAGCGGATCTTCACCGGGGAAGCTGGGAAAGTATAGAGGAAAATTTCCGGGTGCAGGTGAAAGGCCTTGTGGACGGGGGCGTGGATGTGCTGCTCTTTGAAACCCAGCAGGATATGCTGGAGCTGAAAGCTGCCGTATCCGGCGCCCAAAAAGCCATGGCGGAAAGGGGCGTTGCCCTTCCCATTATCTGTCAGGTGACGGTGGATGCCCACAGCCGTATGCAGATTTTTGGAACAGACATCCATGCGGTCATTGTCACCCTTTCGGGCATTGGTATTGACGCTCTGGGCATCAACTGCTCCATCGGCCCGGATCTCATGGAGCCAACGGTGGCAAAGCTTTCCCGTTTCAGCCCTCTGCCCCTTTCCGTGTTGCCCAATGCGGGGCTGCCCGAAAACATAGACGGCAAAACCGTATTCCCCCAGTCTCCTAAAGATCTGGCTGCCCATCTGGCCCGTTTCATGGATACCTATGGCGTGAATATTGTGGGAGGGTGCTGCGGCACCACGCCGGATCATATCCGGGCCGTGGCCCAGGAGGCAGCCCGAAGAAAACCGAAGGAGAGAAAGCCCGAAGGCGGTGTCTGGCTGGCTGGCCCTTCCAAGGCCGTGCTGCTGGACAGCGATTCTCGGCTGATTCGCATTGGCGAACGCCTCAATGTGCGGGGTTCCAAAAAGGTGAGGGATGCGGTGGAGCATGATGGTCTTCTGGATATGGATGCCTTGGATGAGGTGGTTCGGGAGCAGATTGAGGATCTGGGCTGTGAGGTTCTGGATGTGTGCATGGATTCCAATATCGTGGACACAAAAATCGTGCTGCCCAAGGTTATTCAGGGTGTTTGCGTGGATTTCCCAGGGGCCTTGTGCATAGACTCCTTTGATGCGGATGCGCTGATAGCCGCAGTAAAAGCCTATCCCGGAAGGCCTCTGATCAACTCCATTTCCATGGAAGGACATGAAGGCATGTCCAAGGCTGCCTTTATCTGCACCCATACGGCCTTTCACAATCCCCTTTATATTGCCCTTGCGGCGGATGACAAAGGTCCTGCCCAGACAAGGGAAGAAAAAAAGGCCATTGCCGCCCGCCTTGTGGAGGCCGTTGCTCCCCATGGTGTGGGACCGGACCAGCTGCTCGTTGACATCAATGCCTTTCCCATTGGATCGGAATCCGTGGAAGGCATGAATTTTGCCCTGGAATCTCTGGAATCCATTCCCCTGATTAAAAATGCCCATCCCGGCATTATGACCACCATAGGTGTGAGTAATCTCACAAACGGCCTTGCCAAGAAGCCTTACATGCGTCTGGTGCTGACCTCTGTCTTTCTGGATGAGGGCAGAAAAAAGGGGCTGGATGCGGCCATTGTCAACCCTAATCACTATGCTCCGGTGGAAAGTCTCGACGCTTCAGATTATGCCCTTGGCCTGAAGGTGGTGCTGGAAAGGGACATGGATGCCTATGCCCTCCTTGAGGACATAGCCGAGCGCAAGCAGGGCCGCAGGGTGGAAAGGCGTTCTTCCTATGAGGGCCTTTCTCCTGCGGAAACCCTCAGTGAAAAGATTAAGGACGGTTTTAAAAAACGGGAGGCCGGAACGGTTACATGGAAGGGTATGGAGATTGCCTATCAGGACAGCATTGTGCTGGATGCGGTGAAAGCTCTGGAAGACCATGAACCCCTTGCCCTGATCAGCGATTATCTCATGGAGGCCATGAATGTACTGGGAGAGCGTTTTGCAGCAGGTGAAGCTTCGCTGCCCCATCTTCTGAAGGCTGCGGATGTGATGAAGGCGGTCATGGGATTTCTCGAAAATGTTATGGCCGAAGGGGCTGTTCAGGATGCCTACAAGGCCACCATTGTCATGGGTACGGTTTATCAGGATGTGCATTCCATCGGAAAGGATCTTACCAAAACCCTCTTGGAAAATTACGGCTTCCGGGTGATTGATCTTGGGGTGCAGGTTCCTGTGGATGCCTTTGTGGAAACGGCCATCCGGGAAAAGGCCGATGCCATTGGTATGAGTGCCCTTCTGGTGCAGACTGCCAATCACATGATTTCTGTGGTCAAACGCATGGATGAGGAGGGACTTTCCATACCGGTCTTTGTGGGTGGGGCTCCTGTGAATCTGCGCCATGCCGCCACCGTTGCCCTGCGGGGCGGTGATGATGTGGAAAATATTAAGCCCGATGTCTTTTACTGCCAGACCGCCATGGACAGTGTGAATCTCATGGAAGGACTGATTGCATCAAGAAGGGATTCTGTAATTGAAGAGAATCGGGAAAAGCTTATTTCTGCATGGCGTTCCGGGCAGGAAAAATCCAGAGAAAAATCCGGGCTTCTGGCAAGTCTGCCAAGGCGTAAGATCTCCTTTGATGCACACCCTGAAATTTCATCCTTTATATCCGAAACCCTGAATCCTTCTCCTTTAGCCATGGACATACGCAAAAAAAGTCTCTTTTCCCTGAACTGGAAAATGGGAAAGGACCGGCAGGATGGGGAGGCTTTGTATGATAAATGGATAACAAAGGCTGAGGAAGAAGGCCTTGTCAAACCCTCTGGCCGCGTGGCCCTGTTTCCTGCCAACAGTGAGGGGCAGTATATTCTTCTTTTTGATCCCGAGAATCCTGAGAGGGAGGTGGCTCGCATTCATACAGAGATGCAGACCGGCTCCGGCAAAAGGGATGTTTTCTGTGTGGCGGATTTTGTAAGGCCCCTTGGGGATGGAAAAAGGGACTGTGTGGGACTGCAGATTGCCACGGCGGGACGGGCATCTTCTGAAGCTACGGAAGCCTTCAAGGTTTCAGGGGATACGGAAAGCGCCCATCTTTTGCAGGGGCTTTCTGACCGCATTGCCGAAGATCTTGCAGCCATGCTCCATGAAAGGCTTGTATGCCTTGCGGGGGCAGAGAAGGGTTGTCGTTATTCTCCGGGGTATCCTGGCATTGCCATTGAAGAAAACAGGGTGATCCATGGCCTTCTTGTGGCCCGAGATCTGGGAATTACCCTGACGGAGGCGGGGGAATTCCACCCCACCTCCACCACGGCGGCTTTGCTTGTTTTCCATAAAGATGCGGGTTATGCTGCTCCGGAAATCTGAAGGCGGGGCAGGGCAGAAATAGAATATTCCATGGGGGCCGTACATTCGGCCCCCTTATTTTTGTGCAGACGGGATTAGGTTACTCTTTATACTTTAGTAGCCTGAAAATCGGATAAAGCGTACATTCTAAAGAAGGATTTACGCATGGCTAAACCAATAACAGGAAAAACTCACATCGGTGAACGACGTGAAAAGCGTGCGAATGGAGATATTTATATCTATGAAAGGGTTACGGCCTACGATGAAAAGGCCAAAAAGACCTATACGGTAAGCCAGAAGCTCAAGGGCAAAATCAAGCAAGGAACACAAGAAGTAGTAGTGACTCGTCCCAAAAAAAACAAAGGCGAAGGAGGTATTGCCGATGCAACCCGTCAGCATACCGGGCTAACGGACATCCTGGAATGGGTTGGCAAGGCTTCCGGAATTGATGATGATGTACGTGCTTCATTTAGTGAGGGTGATGCGGCAAAAATTCTATCTATCGCACGCTACTGGATCGGTTCCGGTGGCAACACGCTGCCTCGCCTTGAGAGTTGGCAGGTGATGCACCCCCTTCCATATCGTGAAGCAATCTCTGAAGACGTTTATGGTAAGCTGTTTAAGGATGTAGGGCGCAATGAAGAAGGCGTCCAGTGCTATTTTTCTGCTCGGGCGGCACGCTTGGCAGAATCTCCTGTGCTGGCGTTTGATTCTACCACTGTTTCGACCTACTCTGAAAATCAATCGGAGGCACGGCAGGGATTCAACAAAGATGGCGACGGACTGAATACGATCAAGCTTTTGACCTTGTATTCCGTGAAGGCTCGTGAACCCATAGCCTTCACTAAGCAGCCCGGTAATATTCCGGATG
>NZ_VDMB01000015.1 GCF_006175995.1 Desulfobotulus mexicanus | reverse complement strand
GTATACAGCACAGGAATACAGCATAAGCTGTGATCTCATGCTGGTAATCGGCACATCCGCAGAGGTCTGGCCTGCGGCGGATCTGCCAAGGATGGCAAAAAACAGAAGCGCACTGATTCTGGAAATAAACCCGGAACCCACATCACTGACCCCGATATCCGACGGGCTTCTCAGGGGCCGGGCAGGAGAGCTTCTTCCGCAGCTTGTAGCAAGGGTACAGGGTTAAAAAATTGTTCTGAATAATTACTTATTCAGAACAGTTTATTCCGAACTGCCAATGCTGTAGTTGCATCAGCTTCGTAATGCTGCAAGACTCTGTGGCTATTTGCAAGTGACATTGCAATCGTTTCGGATCAGAGCTTTRCAGGCCTGTGCKAAAGAAGCGGCAAACTGTCTGAGCCGCCACAAAGGCAGCGTACCAAGGCCTGCTATGGTAATCAAAAAGCTTATCCTGCCTGTGGCGGGGAGTTTTTGCCGCTTCCGCACAGGGCAAGAAGCTCTAAGAATAAGATTGCGTCACGGGCAAATAGCCTGGGGCCTGTGCATCTGCCTTGCAGATATGGTACCTGAAAAACTGTGCAGAACAGTTACAAAATAAGAAAAAAAACGCCGGGCCGATCTCCCTACTCCCGGCGTTTTTTACTTAAGACCTCTGTATTTTCTAAACTTCTCCAGAACCGGTGCCATGGCTTTTTCATCCAGAATCACAGGCTCTCCCACAGCCTTAGCCCGCAGATACACCCCTGCCACAAACTCTATTTCCTCAGCAACTTCATAGGCTTCCCTCAGATCAGCCCCCATACTTACCAAACCATGGTTGGCCAGCAGCAGAGCCTTGCCATCCCCCATCCCCTTCACCACATGGTCTGCCAGCTCCTGACTGCCAAAAATGGCATAGGGAGCCACAGGAACCTCATTTCTTTCCCCATAGCCTACCAGATAGTGAACCGCAGGTAGGGACCAGCCCAGACAGGCAAGGGTGGTAGCCCAGGGTGAGTGGGTATGCACAACGGCAGAGATATCCTTTCTGGCTTCATAAAGTGCCAGATGAAAACCCAGCTCACTGGATGCAGCCCGCCTGCCCCTGAGAATTTTTCCTGAGAAATCCACCAGCACCATATCTTCTGGCTCCATATCCCCATAGGCCATGGCACTGGGCGTAATCAGCACGGAGTCTTTTACCCGTACACTGAGGTTACCGCCGGAACCCGTTACAAGCCCGGCTGCATGCATCTTATTGCCATAGTGCAAAAGCAGATCCGCTTCTTTTTCCATACCCTCTCCTTAAAAATATAAAAACCGGAACCCATCCCGCAGTGGGGAAAGGTCCCGGTTTTTTATCTTTTTACAAGCTTATCAGAAAACTGTTTTTTACAGATCTCCGAGGGCTTCGGTCAGCTCAGGAATGAACTCGAGGATGTCTGCCTCAATACCCACATTGGCCACCTGGAAGATGGGAGCATTGGGGTTTTTGTTGACAGCAATGATCACACCACCCTTGATACCACCCATATGCTGGAAGGAACCGGAAATACCCATGGCAAGGTAAACCTTGGGCTTAACGGTTTTACCGGAAGTTCCCACCTGACGGGAAGCATCCATCCACTTGGCATCCACGATGGGGCGCGAGCAGGCAACCTCTGCCTGGGAACCGATGGCCTTGGCAAGCTCATGGGCCAGTTCAATATTGTCCTGATCTTCAATACCGCGACCGATGGAAACCAGAACTTCAGCCTTGGTAATGTCAACATCACCAGCCTCAGGCTCACGAATTTCAATAAACTTGCGCTTGGCAGAAACATCTCCTGCGGCCTTTGCCTCAATGGCACCACCAGCAGCAGCAGCACCTTCTTCAGCAGCAACGGCACCAGGACGGATGGTAACCACAGCACCTGCAGACATATCCACGGTAACGTGGGTAGAAACCACACCGCCGTATTCCTGACGGATAACCTTCAGGGTGTCACCATCGGCACCTTCGATATCCACAACATCGGCAACAAAGGCACCGCCGATTTTAACGGCAAGACCGGGAGCAAGGTCCATACCGAAAGTATTGTGGGCCATCAGAACCACAGCACCGGCATCAAGGTTGTTCAGAAGGGCCTTACGAACCACTTCCGCATTGGGATAAGCAAGCTCGGCGGCATCAATCTTCCATACTGCAGGGAAGAGTTCAGCAGCCTTGGCAGCAGCAGCATCCACACCGGAACCCGTTACAATAGCCGTTACAGGGGCATCGGTAAATTTCTTGGCGGCAGCGGCAAGCTCTGCTGCGGAATCATCCAGAACGCCATCACTATGCGCTACGAAAGCATATACAGTTGCCATTACTTCAGCCCTCCATTCGCCTTCATGATGTCAATGAGTTTAGCAATAATTTCTTCGGTGCTGCCAGTAAGCATTTCCGCACCTTCACCGGTTTCGGGGATGAAGTAATCAACCCGCTTGGTCTTGGCACCAGCTGCACCCACCGTAGCAGGGTCAACACCCAGACCAGCTGCATCAAACTCAGGAATTTCAATACCGGAAACCTGACGGATACCCTTGATACCCACATAGCGGGGCTCATTGATACCGGTCTGGATGGAAAGAACACAGGGAAGCTCAATTTCGTTAACTTCCTGATTTCCACCTTCAATTTCACGACCAACGGTCAGCTTACCATCACCCACTTCAACCATATTTACAAGGGAAGCATAGGGCAGATCCATCATGGCGGCCAGCATACCACCAACGGCAGCATAACCGGCATCGGCCTGAGCACCGGTCATGATGAGGTCATACTTGCCCTTTTCAGCAGCCGCCTTCAGCAGGGTAGCAATACCCATGGAGTCGGAATCCTCAAAGGCTTCGTCATTGAGCAGAATACCATTCTGGGCACCCATGGCCATTTCACGACGCAGAACCTCATCTGCCTCTTCGTCGCCTACGGTAACAACCGTAACCGTACCGCCTACCTTGTCCACAATCTGAATGGCTTCCTCAACGGCATAGTTGTCCCACTCGTTGACCGAATACACCAGATCATCCCGCTCGATGTCATTCCCCGCACTGTTGAGCTCAATTTCGTTCTCCGCAGTATCGGGAACTCTCTTGACGCATACCAAGATTTCCATGAATTCCTCCCAGTTAAAATTTTGTTTGGCCATTTTGTTGCCAGGATGCCGGATAAGATCCAGTACCCTTTGACCTAATCCGGCACCGGACTTCCGGCACCGGACATGGGTTTTATTTTACCATATGCTGCTCAAGAAGCTCCACAAGATCCAGCGCTTCAATCTTGCCTTCATAACCGGCAACCTTGATGGCATCTTCCATATTCACAAGGCAGAAGGGACATGCCGTTACGATTACATTGGCACCAGCCTTGGCTGCCATCTTAACACGGAGAACCGCCATGCGCTCTTCTTCGTGGGGCTCATAGAAGAGCATCAGACCACCACCGGAGCAGCAGAAAGAACGGTCACCGCTTTTCAGCATTTCCACGGTACGGATACCGGGGATAGCATTCAGAGCCGCACGGGGATCTTCATATACCCCATTATGACGTCCCAGATAGCAGGGATCATGATAGGTGTAAACCCTTGTGGCATCGGTAATGGTTTTCAGCTTGATTTTACCCGCCTTTACGGCACGGGTAACAACGGAACTGATATGCTCCACAGGAATGGAAAGCTGATAATCATTTTTAAGGGCATTGAAGGCATGGGGGTCTGCGGTGACAATGCGCTTGGCACCGGATTCCTTGATCTGCTCCATGTTATGGTTTTTCAGATCCTGATAAAGGAACTCCTCACCAAAACGGATGACCTCATTACCGGAATCCTTTTCCGCCTTGCCAAGAATACCAAAGTTTTCTCCGGCAGCCTGAAGCAGCTTGGCCGTGCTCTTGGCAATACCCACCATACGGTCATCAAAGGAAGAGATGGAATCCACAAAGTAAAGGGTATTGACGGCTTCTTCACCATCCACAACCTTGACAGGACAATCCTCTTCGATGTCCTTGGTCCAGTCCGCACGCTTTTTCTCCATCTTACCCCAGGCATTGCCGCGCTTGGCAAGGGCCTGCATAGGCTTCTGAAGGGTCTGGGGTACTTCGCCATCATCCACAAGGCCACGGCGCAGGTCCACAATTTTATCAATATATTCAATCCCGATGGGACATTCCTGCTCACAGGCACCGCAAGTGGTACAGCTCCAGATTTCTTCTTCTTCGTACACATTACCCATCAGGTTATCGCTTTTAAGAATGGGACCCGTCAGGGGATAGGTATTGAAGACGGCCTCACGACCTTTAATGGAGATGAAACGGGGAGACAGAGCACGACCTACGGTATTGGCCGGACACTGGTCTGAGCAGCGACCACAATCGGCGCAGGTGTAGAAATCAAGGATGTGCTTCCAGGTAAAATCTTCCAGCTTCTTTACACCGATGGACTTGAGATTTTCCATCTCTTCTGCACTCAGGCCATACTCGATGGGCTTGATATTACCAGTACGGGTACGCATGAAGTACACGTTGAAAAGGGAGGTGATAACATGGAAATGCTTGCCCAAGGGTAAAAAGCAAAGGAAAAAGAAGAAGGTAAAATCATGGATGAAATATGCAGCCACATGCAGTGTCTGCAGGGTTTCCATGGGGGTGTTCAGCAGGCTGTTTTTCAAAAACCAGGGCAGACTTCCGGGCGGCAGGAAGTGGGCATGGGCACCGGTCTGGATCTGGGCGGCAACAATGGCAGCCTCGAACAGGGATTCGGAAACCATGAGGGTCATAATGATGCAGAGAACGAATACGGCTTCTGCGGTATGATCCTTGCCAAAGCGGGCAGGTACCTCATAACGCTCGGGCCGGAAGATGCCGCGGCGGATGGCAGCCACAAAACAGGCTGCAAAAACGATGGTAGCCGCATAATCCTTGGCAACATTGTAAATCATACCGATCATCTGGTCATGGCCGAACCCGGGAAGAGCAAAATCGGGTATCACACCAATGACCACAAGGCTCATGGAGCGCAGGGCCAGCACAAGAAAACCGAAGAAAATGAGGATGTGAAGAACACCACCCATCATGTAACGGGGCTGGCGGATCTGGCCCAGCCAGATCAGGGCCACATTCCAGATACGCTGAGGGATGGCGTCAAAACGGTCATCCTTGCGGGCCCTGGTCAGCGGAGCAATACGCTTGGCCATGATGTAGGTGAAAAGAGCAATGCCCACGATCGGAATCAACACGGAAAATAAAACCGTGGGGATACCCAGAAACGTGTACTGCGCAGGCGCAATCAATGGTTCCATGGATTCATCCTTCCCTTAACAAAGTCCTGAAAACGGTTAATAATATTAAATACCAAAAAGTAAAAAGCGGATTATAACATCCCGCTGTATCGCTGGATATATGGATCGGAACACTTTTAATAAAGAAAAAGCGGTTACGTCAAGTAAAAAAACCAAAATCCAACTGCTCAGCCCCCCTTGTTCTTCAGGAGTTTCAACCCCTGCAGGGTTAAAAGCACAGAAGTCTGCCTTCATGAGACTACCTTCAGTCTGCCGAATACAAAAAAGCCGGGGAAGCCCCCGGCTCTTTTACCCGGACAGACCCTGTAAGGATCTGTCCATTCATAATTTTCACTTTTATCAGGAGAGGAAAGAGCTTTCATCTATGCTCATGGCCGCATCAGCCCCGCGGAGAATGGCATTCATCTTACCGTCGGTTACGGGAAGCTGATTGTAGATGAAAAACTCTGCGGATTTAATGACACCATTATAAAAGGCATCTTCTTTTTTCTTTTTACCCAGACTGCCCTGGGCAATGGTGGCCCGCCACAACAGCATCCAGGCAGAGGTAAGATCACCCACCACATCGAGGAAAGGATGGGCAAAGCTGAAGGCATTCATCACCTTATCGCTCATGGCGGTTTTGCCCATGTGCATGGCCACTTCACCCATCTTGTTCAGGCTGGCTTCAGCCTGGGCAGCCATGGGAGCAAGCTCAGGAACCGCCTTGGCCTCTGCAATGGTAGCACCGATTTTCTGCATGAGAGACATAAAGATCTTGCCTTTTTTCATGCCCAGCTTGCGGCCCAGAAGGTCCATTGCCTGAATACCGTTGGTGCCTTCATAAATCAGGGTAATGCGCACGTCCCTGAGAAGCTGTGACAGGGGATATTCCTCGATGAATCCATAGCCGCCATATACCTGCATGCCCTGGGAGACCACATCAAAACTGCGGTCCGTTACATAGCCCTTGCCGATGGGAGTCAGAACCTCCACCAGACCTTCATACAGCTCCTTTTCCTCAGGGTCCGTTGCCAGATGGGCCATATCGTCGCAGTAGGCAATGTAATACAGAATGGAGCGCATGGCTTCGGTGTAGGTCTTCATCATCATAAGCTGACGCCGTACATCAGGATGCTGGATAATGGGCACACCGCCACCCTTGGGATTGGTTATAAGGGCACCCTGCACTCGTTCCTTGGCATAGTTAAGCGAATACATATAAGCTGCGGAAGCACAGGCAAAACCCTGCATACCCACCAGCAGACGGGCCTCATTCATCATGAGGAACATATGGGCCATACCCTTGTTGGGTTCGCCCAGAAGCTCACCGATGCAATCGTCTTTTCCACCGAGTGCCAGAGAGCAGGTACAATTGCCATGGATGCCCATCTTGTGCTCAATGCCCGTACATACAACATCATTAAATGCGCCGAGGCTGCCGTCATCGTTCACCCTGTATTTGGGAACAAGGAAGAGGGAAATACCCCTGGTACCTGCGGGAGCACCCTCAATACGTGCCAGAACGGGATGAACGATATTATCGGAGAGCTGATCCTGCTCACCTCCGGAGATGAAAATCTTGCTGCCTACAATTTTATAAGTACCGTCGGGCTGGGGATAGGCCATGGTTTCAAGGGCACCCACGTCGGAACCAGCGCAGGCCTCAGTAAGAAGCATGGTGCCGCACCACTCACCCGTATAGATTTTTTTCAGAAAAAGCTGCTTCTGCTTATCCGTACCAAAGGATTCCACCAGTTTACCGGCACCATGGGTAAGACCCGGATACATCATGAAGGGATAATTGGCACCATTGAAGAACTCACTGGCCGCAAGGGCTACGGTTTTCGGCATACCCTGCCCACCCCACTCGGGGTCTTCGCTCATGGCCGTCCACTCGCCCTTTTTCAAAAGCTCATAGGCCCGCTCAAAGGATTCGGGGATACGGACCTTACCGTTTTCAAAGGTGCAACCGATGGTATCGCCATCCTTCCACGTGGGCAAAAGCTCCTTGATGGCAAGGTTTCTGGCCTCATTCACGATCATATCCACGGTTTTTTTATTGAAATCCGCAAATTTTTCCTGCTCGGAAAACTTACCCACTTCAAGCTGCTCATGCAGAACAAAATCCACATCCCGTCTTTCAGAAATCAACTGTGCCATGCTGGGTCTCCTTGCTTGTTTTGTGTGTTGTTTTTCCCCTATATGCAAAAAACAAAAAAATATTTTTCACTCTTCAGAAGCGCTGCCTATCCCCCGCAGAAATAAATCCACAAGGGGTTCTGCCATGCTGACCAGATCATACTTTCCTTCGGCCAGAACCCAGGTATTTACAACCTCATCCACGGCCCCCAGAATAAAGCGTTTAACCAGGGCAATATAAAGATCTTTACGGATAATTCCCTCGGCCTGCCCATCCTCAATGATCTCTGCGATCAGATCCCTGTACCTTGCTGAAATATCATTCACATGGCAGGCCATGGCATGAATCTTCCGGGTTTCCGCCTGAAAAACCACCGCCATCTCCCGGTCTTCCTGAAAAGCTTCCATATGGGAAGAAATCAGACGGAAGAGCTTGTCCCTTGCCGTATCCGCCTCATCAATGGCCTTGCGGAAACGTGCAAAGATCTCTTCGGTCCTGCCTTCAAAAAAACGGGCCAGAATATCGTCTTTGTTCTTAAAATAGAGATAAATGGTACCATCAGCCACACCAGCTTCCCTGGCAATTTCAGATATGGTGGCGCGAAAAACTCCCCGCCTTGCAAAAACGCTAATGCCAGCCCTCAAAATACGCTGATATTTGTCCTGTCTGTCGATCCGAGAAATAGAAACCTCCCTCATTCAGAAAACAGGGTTTGAAAACAGATCCTGAGTATTGAATTCCTTATCCAGTACGAACTCTGAGCACCCATACCCATTGCAACAAAAAATGAAGATATCCTCACTTAACAATCCGTCATAAAAACTGTCAAGCTTTTTGTAACCACGCACCTTGAAAAAGAACACCGTTCCTGTAAAAATCGCATTATGAATACAGAGACCGACCCGAATATTTTTGTAAGAATTTAAAAATCAAAACAAACTTCAAGCGGCCTAAGCCAGAGCCGCAGACAGAAGCCGCCGGGTATAGGACTCCTGTGGCTGATCAAAAATGACCGCAGCCTCACCGCTTTCCACGATATGCCCGTCCTTCATCACCAGAATATGATGACTGATGGCCCGTATCACCTTGAGGTCATGGGAGATAAAAAGATAAGCAAGACCCCGGCTTTCCTGCAGACTGCGCAGCAATGCCAGTACCTGAAACTGCACGGCCCTGTCCAGAGAAGAGGTGGGTTCATCCAGCACCAGCACTTCAGGGTCCAGCACAAGGGCCCTTGCAATGGCAATGCGCTGGCGCTGCCCGCCTGAAAATTCATGGGGATAACGGAACCGGACCTCAGGGTTCAGGCCCACTTCCTCCAGAGCCCTCACCACCCTCTCTTCCCGCTGACGGACATCCCCCATCCCGTGCACCACAAGGCCTTCAGCCACAATATCACCAACGGCCATACGGGGGCTGAGGCTGGCAAAGGGATCCTGAAACACAACCTGAAATCGGCGACGCAAAGGCCTTAGCTCCCGCTGGGAAAGTCCGTGCAGGGGCTTTCCATTAAGATAAATATCCCCTTCGGACTGCAGAAGACGCATCACCGCAAGGCCAAGGCTGGTTTTTCCCGATCCTGACTCCCCCACAACACCAAGGGTCTGTCCCCGCTTTAAGCAAAAAGAAGCCTCTGCAACGGCATTAAACCATCTTTTTTTTCTGAAAAGGCCTGTCTTAAGGGGAAACCGGACCCCAAGGCTGCGTGCTTCCAGCACTGAAGGAGCATCTTCTTCGGCAGGAACCGGTGGAGTTAGCCTTTCCGCCTGCAACAGACTTTGGGTACAGAGGGCTTTCCCCCCTTCTGCAAATATCTTTTCCGTTTCCCCCGTTTCCACAATCCGGCCCCCCTCCATCACGGCCATGCGGGACGTAACATGGCGCACCACCCCCAGATCATGGGTAATGAGCAGCATGGCCATCCCCATCTCCTTTTGCAGACGGCTGAGCAGTTCCAGAATCTGGGCCTGAACCGTAACATCCAGAGCGGTGGTGGGTTCATCGGCAATGAGCAGATCCGGATGATTGGCAATGGCCATGGCAATCATCACCCTCTGCCTCTGGCCTCCGGAAAGCTCATGGGGCCAGGCATGCATACGGCGCTCTGGTTCCGGTATCCCCACCTGATCCAGCAGCTCCAGCACCCGCTGCCGCAACCGGGCCTTTGACTGCGGCCCTTCATGAACACGGATCACCTCTCCGATCTGCCTGCCCACCCGGTGCAGGGGATTCAGGGCTGTCATGGGCTCCTGAAATATCATGGAAATCCGGTTTCCCCTAAGACCCTGAATGGCAGGGGGTGCCATGGCCAGCACATCCTCTTTTTGAAAATGAATGTTCCCTGTAATACGGCATCCCGGAGAAGGTGGCAGCAGTCGCATGACGGCATGGGCGGTCAGGGATTTTCCCGAGCCAGAAGCTCCCACAAGGCCTAAGGTTTCTCCTGCGAAGATATCCAGATCCACCCCGCAGACGCCCTCAAGGGGTGCCGCATCCCTGCGGTGAAAGGATATTTTAAGATTACGAATACAAAGAAGCGGTTCATCCATCTTTCACCCCTCCAGTCTGGGATCAAAGGCATCCCGAACTGCTTCACCGATAAAAACCAGAAGGCTGAGCAGGAGTGCCAGTACAGTGAATGCGGCAATACCCAACCAGGGAGCATGGAGGTTGGCCTTGCCCTGTGCCAGAAGCTCTCCCAGAGAAGGGGAACCAGGCGGAAGACCGAAACCAAGAAAATCCAGGGCCGTGAGGGAGCCGATGGCAGCACTCACCTGAAAGGGAAGAAAGGTTAAAGCCGCCACCATGGCATTGGGAAGAATGTGCTGATACATGATGCGGCCATGGCCCATCCCTAAGGCTCTTGCAGCACGCACATACTCAAGGTTTCTCCCCCGCAGAAACTCCGCCCGCACCACACCCACAAGGCTCATCCAGCCAAAGAGCAGCATGATTCCCAGAAGCCACCAGAAATCCGGCGTTACCACACTGGAAAGAAGAATCAGAAGATAGAGAATGGGCAGGCCGGACCATATTTCCACCATGCGCTGCCCCGCCAGATCAACCCATCCGCCGAAATACCCCTGCACGGCCCCCACACAAATACCTATGGCCGATCCCAGACCGGCAAGGCAGAGTCCGAAAAGGACAGATACCCGAAACCCGTAAATCAGCCTTGCAAGCACATCCCTGCCCTGATCATCGGTTCCCAGCCAGTTTGCCGGGGAAGGCGGAGCAGGAAAGGCATCCATGCGACCGAGACTCACGGTTTCATAGGAAAAGGGAATCAGAGGCCAGACCATAAAGCCATCTTTTTTTATCAGCTCCTGAACAAAGGGATCCCTGTAAACGGCTGTGGTTTCAAAGACACCGCCAAAGCGGGTTTCCGGGTAGGAAGCAAAAACAGGAAAAAAATGTTCCCCACCATAATGCACATAAAGGGGCCTGTCATTGGCCACAAATTCAGCGCCCAGGGTAAGAAAAAAAAGAAAAGCAAAAATCCAGAGGGAATAAAACCCCCTACCATTTCTGCGGAATCTCTGCCAGCGCCGCTGCCCCACAGGCCCAAGGCGCACCATTATTCCCATATTTTAATTCTCCTTATGTAACTGTTCAGCATGGTTTTTTCTGAACTGCCAATGCTGTCA
Source organism: Desulfobotulus mexicanus (assembly GCF_006175995.1). NCBI lineage: Bacteria > Pseudomonadati > Thermodesulfobacteriota > Desulfobacteria > Desulfobacterales > Desulfobacteraceae > Desulfobotulus > Desulfobotulus mexicanus. Next base: position 78,418 of record NZ_VDMB01000015.1, on the reverse strand, counting down.
TTGCAGCAGCTTCGTACTGTTGCAAGGCTCTGAGGCTATTTGCAAGTGACATTGCAATCGTTTCGGATCAGAGCTTCGCAGGCCTGTGCGAAAGAAGCGGCAAACTGTCTGACCCGCCACAAAGGCAGCGTGCTTAAGCCTGCTATGGCAATCAAAAAGCTTCTCCTGCCTGTGGCGGGGAGTTTTTGCCGCTTCCGTACAGGGCAAGAAGCTCTAAGAATAAGATTGCGTCAAGGGCAAATAGCCTGGGGCCTGTGCATCTATCTTGCAGCTATGGTACCTGGAACACTGTGCTGAATAATTACATCCTTATTTTTATACAGATGCAGGCTCTGCCCTACCCCCTGCTTTCAAAGTCAATTCTCGGATCAACCAGAGAATAGGTAATGTCACTGAGAAGATTCAGAAGAAGCCCCAGAAGGGTAAAGATATAAAGGGTTCCGAACATGACAGGATAATCTCGACCCAGCGTGGCTTCAAAGCCCAGAAGCCCCAGTCCGTCCAGGGAAAAAATCACCTCAACCAAAAGGGAGCCCGTAAAGAACATGGCAACAAAGGCCGCAGGAAAACCGGCTATAACAATGAGCATGGCATTGCGGAAGACATGCCCCGCAAGAATTTTTCTTTCACAGAGTCCCTTGGCCCTTGCCGTTGTGACATACTGCTTGTGTATTTCATCCAGAAAGGCATTTTTAGTAAGAAGGGTCAGGGTGGCAAAACCGCCGATTACAAGGGAAGTAACGGGCAGGGCCAGATGCCATGCGTAATCTGCCATCTTGCCCCAGAGGGAAAGATCAGCAAAATGCGGGGATGTGAGTCCCCTCAGGGGAAAAATCTGCAGCCATGCCCCCCCAGCAAAAAGAACCACCAGAAGTACGGCAAACAGAAAAACCGGCACGGCATTGCCCAGCACAATGAGGGTTGAGGTCCAGACGTCAAATCGGGAGCCATGGCGCAGGGCCTTGACAATGCCAAGAGGGATGGAAATCAGATAAATGATGAGGGTGCTCCAGAGACCCAGAGAAATAGACACCGGCAGTTTTTCTCCGATCAGCGATAGCACAGAAGTACTGCGAAAAAAACTTTCTCCGAAATCAAAGCGGGCAAAATCCCAGAGCATTTTAAAATAACGGCTAAGAAGAGGCTGATCAAAGCCATACATGGCTTCAATACGCTCCACCAGCTCCGGGTCCAGTCCCTGACTTCCCCGGTAACGGGAATCCCTGCTGTCTGCAGATGCGGTCTGGCTGCCCATAAGCTCCGAACTGCCAACACCGGAGACTCTGGATGTAAGCCCAGGACCATCCCCTTCCAGCTGATGTAGCATCTGCTCCACAGGACCACCGGGAGCCGCCTGAATCACAAAGAAGTTAATGGTCAGGATACCCAGCAGGGTGGGAATAATAAGCAGCAGCCTGCGTATGATATAGGATGTCATTTATGCCTCCGGTAAATAAAAAAACCGATCACAGCCTTGCATTTTTATCCCACCAGGTCCACAGCCCCAGACCATAGGGAGGGTGCTTTGCCGGCATGGCGATATGACTTCGGTGGGCAAGGCGGAAAAGCGAGGTATGCCAGTTGGGCACCACATAATGACCATGGCGCAGCACCCGGTCCAAACTGCGGCAGGCATCAATAAGGGCTCTTCTGTCCGAAGCCGTTGCAATGGCCTGCACCAGGGCATCCACGGCAGGATCACAGATGCCCCCGACATTGCGGGAACCGGGAGTTTCTGCGGCCTTGCAGCTCCAGAAATCCTGCTGCTCGTTTCCCGGAGAAAGGGACTGGGGGAAAACGGCAACAGTCATGTCAAAATCAAAGGAGCGAAGCCTCTGGATATACTGGGATGGGTCCACCACGCGAACTCTGGCCCTGATACCGAGCCGCCTCAGATTCTGCACATAGGGCAGCATCACCCGTTCAAAGGCGGGATTGTGCAGAAGAATCTCAAAGGTGAAGGGCCGCCCCTCAGGAGTCTGCAGCTCTCCGCCACTAATATGATATCCCGCCTCCCTGAGAAGACCGGCTGCCTTCAAAAGGGCATCCCGCATAAAGCCGGTACCATCACTTGCCACAGGCTGTGGCAGGGGACCAAAGACCTCGGGAGAAAGGAGATCCTTTAATGGAAGCAGATACTTCAACTCCCCATCGGAGGGCAGCCCCTCCGCCGCCAGATCCGAATTGCTGAAATAACTGTCGGATCGGGTGTACTGATCATAAAACAAAGCCCTGTTACTCCATTCAAAATCAAAGGCAAGACTTAAGGCCTCCCGCACCCGTACATCCTGAAAAATACTGCGCCGGATATTCATGGCAAAACCCTGCATACCAGCGGGCAAGTCATGGGGGATTTTCTTTTTTACAATACTGCCGTCCCTGAAAGCCCGTCCCGTATACTGGGTTGCCCATATCTTTGCCGTATGCTCCCGCCTCAAATCATAATATCCAGCCTTGAAGGCTTCCAGAGAAACCGTGGCATCCCGGAAATATTCATAGCTCAGGTGATTAAAGTTGTAGTGCCCCCGGTTTACGGGCAGATCCCTACCCCAGTATTCCGGATCCCTTGCATATACCACCCGTCTGCCCGGCACATAACTTTCAAGACGATATGGACCACTACCCAGAGGAACCCGGAAACCCGAACGCCCGAAATCAACTCCATCCCAGTCCTTTTCCGAAAGCACATAGAGCTGCCCCAGAATCAGGGGGAGTTCAGGATTCTCTGCGTTTTTAAAATCAAAGCGCACCCGCCTTTCATCCTCCACCACCACCTCAGCCACATCCCTGTAGTATTTGGCATAATGGGGCCTACCTTCGGATACGAGCTTCCTGAAACTAAAGGCCACATCCGAAGCCAGCACAGGAGTTCCGTCATGGAAACGGGCCCCGCTATGCAAGGTGAACCGGATCCAGCTGCCGTCCTCTGCCAGGGTAAGGCTTTCCGCCAGAAGGGGATACATGGCAAAGGGTTCATCCTCCGAAGAGGTCATGAGGGTATCAAAGAGCAAATTCAGCCCCGAAGCCGCAACGCCCCTCATGATAAAGGGATGAAAGCTGTCAAAGCTGCCAAGGGCCTCCATGCGCAGGCTTCCTCCCTTCGGAGCTTTGGGATCGGCATAGGCAAAATGGGTAAAATCCGGACCATACTTCGGCTTTTCTCCCAGAGAAAGGGCGTGCATGGTCTGCCCCCCGGCCCAGGCCCAGCCAGAGACCCAGAACAGAAGAAAAAAGAAACCACCCCACATGCATCTTTTGCGCATCCCTACCACCTTTCAAAAAAACGATAATAAAAAAGGAGGAAGCCACTTTAGCACGGCATCCTCCTTTTTACATCCAAAACCTGATTTTTTTACTTTCAGCTCTCAGTACTTAGTGAGTTGAAAAACATCGATATACCGCTTATAGCGTTCAAAGTCCCTGCATTTCCCGTTGCAGGTGAGCCAGGAGTCGTCCCGCCTCCTCACGGGCTTTTTTATCCCTTTGCGGAATTCGCTCTAAAAACTTTCTGGCCTTTTCCGGTTCCCCTGCTTTATAGGCACAATAACCCAGAGTCAGAAGCATACGGTTGTTCTGGCCTTGGCCCTTATGCCCGTTCAGATAACGTTCTCCCGCTTCCATGGCCTCTCTGTAACGGCTTTCTCCCATATGGATGGCCATGGCCAGCTCAAAAAGGGCCGGATCCCTGCCCTCCCTGTCGGTCTCCTGAATGCGCTGCAGTGCTTTTTCATTCTGCAAAGCTGCCTGCAGCATCTGCACTTCCCGTACAAGAAGTCTCGGGCAGCCATCACCCTTTTCCCTGGCCTTGGCATAGGCTTTTGCTGCCCTTGCCGGAAGGTTGAGATTGGCATAGAGATCCCCCAGAAGACGAAAATCAGATGCCTTTGGATCTGCCTCCAGAGCCATTCGAATTTCCAGAGCTGCGCTTGCTTTTTTATAGTCCTTCACCCGGAGATACAGATGGGTGGCCAACTCCCACATTCCCCTGTCTTCGGGCTGCCGGTCCAGTACCTTCTCCAGAAGAGCAATGGATTTTTTTTCATTGCCCGTTTCCATGGCTGCCTGGGCATGGGCACGAATCCACTCCTGTCTGGGATGGGCATCAAGCTGCATGAGGCGATGCAAACGCTGCCAGGCCGCAGCTGGATTCTGGTCCATCAGGTAAAACAGACCGCTGTGATATAAAAGCGAACCCTTTTTCTCCTTGCAGGTCTCCCACGCCCTCTCCATGGCATGGGCTGCCTCGGCATAGGCCTTTGTATTATGGGCTGCTATGGCAAGATTCTGCCAGACAGCGCTGTCCTCAGGGGCCAGCTTCACCGCCTTTCTGTAAGCGATGAGGGCAGCAGCACCATCCTCCATCTGCAGCCTCACATTGCCCAGCCAGAAAAAAAGCAGGGGATGCTCCATATCCGGATTTTTTTCATAAAAAACTTCCAGCTTTGCAAGGGCTTCGGCAGGGCGTCCTTCACCCATGTCCTGACCCGCATCCGCCAGCACCTGCTGCAAGGAACGGGGCAGGGGTATTTCTTGAGATGCGTTAGCAAGACCCTGCAGGCCAAGGATCAAAAAAAACAGGAGAAAAGGGGTCAGACCCCTTTGGGTATAAAAGGGGTCTGACCCCTTTTCTGCTTTTAACATCATGAATTACCTCCCAGCTGAAAACGAACTGGCGTTACCACCCAGGCAGCCACCCTGCGACCTTCCATCACCGCAGCTTCAAACCGCCAGTTGGATATGGCCTGAATGACAGCATCCTCAAAAACACCCTCAGGGTCGGCTTCAAGCACATAAATGTTCCGGGGTACACCATCCGTGCCCACCAGAAACCGTACCCTCACCCAGCCCTCGATACCCATACGCCGGGCACGGAAGGGATAAACGGGGGGCGTCTGAACCATGGTTCTCGGGGCAACATCCACCTCCCCTGCTTCAAAGGTCATGGGTCCGGCGGGAGGAGGCGGTGCAATGGCAGGTCCTGCCACGGCGGAAAGACTAAGATCCGGTGTAAAAGGGATAGATTCCATCTGCGGGACCTCAGGCAAAGGCCGCTGCATAATCTGCTCCATGGGCACATCAGGCTCCGGTGGTTTTTCTTCCGGAGGCATGGGCGGCTCAGGTTCAGGTTCAGGCTCCGGTGGCCGCAGATCCCTCAACTGCACAGATGACATACGTTCCAGATCCGAAGCACTGGGCGGCGGCCCGATCATCCATGGAACCATGGCAAAAATTCCCAGGGTAACCAGAAGAGCCAGTCCCATGGCAGCCACATAGGCAAAGGCTCTGCCGGAAAAGGGGCCTGCCCCCTTTTGTGGATATAAAAGGGGTCTGACCCCTTTTTTTTCTTTATGGGCTTTTGGTGGCAATGCTCACATCCTTTGCCCGGGCCAGCCGGCAGTGGTCAAGAATTTCCACCACTATACCCGTGTCCGTCTTTTTATCGGCCACAATAACCACAGAAGCTTCCGGCATCTCTGCCAATGCCCTTTCCACACGGGCCCGCACACTCCGCATGTCTATGGCTTCCTTATCCATAAAAATCCCGCCTGCGGCATCCACTCCTATGAGAATACTGCCCTGCTCCTTGAGATCACCCGTGCTGGCCGTGGGACGGTCCACATCAATGCCCGTTTCCTTCACAAAACTTGTGGTGACAATGAAAAAAATCAGAAGAAGAAAAATCAGGTCGATAAGGGGAGCAATATTGATATCACTTCCCTGATTTCTGGCCCGAAGGCTCTGGCGTACGTTAATCATCGAAGCTGCCTTTCCAGCATGGCGTACAGACGATCCAGACGATAGGTGGCTCTTCTGGCCTGTCTTGTAAGATACATGGCCATGATAATACCGGGGATGGCCACCATAAGACCGCACTGGGTGGTGACAAGCGCCTCGGAAATACCAGCGGCCATGCCACGGGCATCCCCTGTTCCGGCAAAGGCCATGACATCAAAGGTAACAATCATTCCCTTTACCGTTCCCAGAAGACCAAAAAGGGGAGAAACCGCTGCCAGAACCTGAATCTGGGGTATTCCCCGGTTCAGATCCCGCCGGATACGGAGCCCGCACTCCCGGAGAATACTCCTGTCCAGCATGCAGGTGCCGCTTCTCCGTTTTCTAAAATCCTCAATCAGCCGCAGAGAAAGCCCCTCACCGCAAGGAAGGCTACGGCTGCTGTCTAAGGCCATACCCACGGCCGTATCCGGCGGCAGATCCTTGACCAGAAGACGGCGGAAAAAAAACAGCCTTTCAAAAATACCCGCCCACATAAGGAAGCAGACCAGAGCCAGCGGCCAGAGAATGCCTCCTCCTGCGGAAAGATGGCTCAGGATATCCTGAAAACCCGCCATCATCCCTGTATCCTCCCTTTGCAGCAGGAAGGCAGGCTGTGCTCACGGGTAAGAATATTACAGAGAGCCACAGCCTTTTCCTCCATATCCCCAACAATATGTTCCACCCTGCGGGTGAGAAAGGTATGGATCAGGGTGATGGGAATGGCCACGGCCAGACCGAACATGGTGGTTGCAAGGGCCTCGGATATGCCGCCGGACATCATGCGCGGATCTCCCGTACCAAAAAGGGTTATGGTATGGAAGGTCCGTATCATGCCCGTTACCGTGCCCAAAAGACCGATCAGGGGAGCAATGCCCGCCATGACATTGAGCATGGGAAGGAAACGCTCCAGCCGGGGAAGCTCCCGCAAAATGGCTTCCTGCAGAATACTTTCCAGGGTCTGCCTGTCTTCCTTTCTTCCCCCCAGACCGGCAATCAGGATATTGAAAACCGGCTTGCCCTTTCCGGGCTGAACCGTAGCATCACAGGCTTCCCAGTTTTTTTCCGCAGCCAGCTCGTTGACCCGACCCATGACCCTGTCCGCATTGGTGTGGACCTTATGGAGAAACCAGAGCCTTTCTAAAGTGACCAGAAGTGCCACAAGGGCAATGAAAAGAATGGGCCAGACCAGAAAACCACCACTCTCCACCTGACTTTTCAGGGTGGATCGGTGCAGTACCTGCTGCAGGGCTGCTCCCTGGGAAACATCCATGGCAAGGGAATCGCTCCTGCCATCCATATAGGCGACAAGGCTTTTACGGGCAGAGCGGGAAGGTTCCCGCCCCAGCATCTGAAACCTGCGGTTTTCCGGCAGGTACTGCAGGTATCCTACGGTTCCGTCCTCCGCACGGAAAGCTGCGGTAAATGGTCCGATGCTCAGAATTTCCGATGCCATAAGCTGCCCGCCTGATCCCAGGATTTCTCCCTTTTCCAGACGCACAGCCCCCGTTTTTACCATCTCACCCAAAAAGCCCTCCACAATCACATCAAAATCTTCCATACCGGCAAAACGACCAGCATCCAGAATACGACGGACCGGCTCCAGACGGGCAGGATCACGGGCCGTAAAGGGTGATTCACTCAGCATGGCATCCAGCTCTCGTGCAGCAGAGCGCAGGGTACCGGAAACGGCTTTCATGGCAGATACGGTGACATCCCGCTCTCCGGCCAGGGCTTCCCGCTTTTCCATCAGAATTTCCACGGAACTTTCCAGTGCCGATCTTTCCTCCGTCAGTCTGTTTTTAGCAGCTGTCAGCTCTGCAATCTTTGCTGCAAGCCTCTCCCGGTCCGCAAGGATCTCCCTTCTGGTTTCCCTGGCTTCAGCTTCTGCTGCAAGGCGTGCTTCCCTGGCTTGTACGGATATGGCCCGCATGTCCGAAGAAATGGCAGTCACAGGAAAGAGAAAAAGCAGCAGAAGCAGCAAACAAAAAGGCAGCCCGAATGGGAGCAAGCCCTTCTCCCCTCTCCCTCGGGGAGAGGGGCCGGGGGTGAGGGAAAACAGAGCCGGATGCGACCCCAGGATGACATTTCCCGCATAAAAGGGGGCTGACCCCTTTTTGTTGTTCTTACTCATGGCAGAATCCTCCCCACAGGCAATGTCACCAGTTCCGGCGCCCGTTTCCGGGAAGCCACGTCAAAGGCCCTGACAAAGGCGGCATCCCAGGATGCATCCAGGGGCTGCCATCTCTTTTGTCCTGCGTCATAAAAACCAACCCTGCCGTCCCCCGTCCGGTAAAAAAGCCCCAGCCGACCAAGACGCAGCACCTGAGCCAGCACCTCATTCCCATCCAGCGCAAGGGGAATCCTGCGAAGCTCCACCGTAAACCCATAGTCCGCTTCTATGCGGAGGGCTTCCATAATGCGGCGAAGGCGTTCCGCAGGCCCCGCATCCGGATCCACCATAAGATCATGGAGCATGGAAAGTCTCTGGTTCCGCTCATCCTCAAGAAAAGGGATGTCCGATGCCATACTCTCCCCAAGGCGAAGCAAGACTTCATCCAGCCTGCCGTCCAGTTCCTCTTCCAGCCTCTTTGCTTCCATCAGCTCCCGCTCAATGGCAGCCACATCCCGCTCCAGATGGTCTCTGGACCGGGAAAGCCTGTCGCAGTCCCTTTCCAGACGCCGGTTTTCCTCCTCAAGGCTTTCCAGACGGGCTAAAAGATCCCGCCGCTCCCTGGCCCATGCCTCACGGGCCTTCTGGGTCCGGGCCTCTGCTTCCATACCCTTTTCATGATCTTCCATCACCGCCTGCGGCCTGACATCCGTCTGGGCAGGAACTGGCGTATGGAGCATCAGCACCAGAAATCCTGCCAAAATAAGCTTTTGCGTACCCTTTAAAATCATCATTTTTTAGTCTTTTCTAAATTTTTATAAGTCAACACTTTATTTTCGGCCTCTATACAACCGACCCCCCTTACGGGTCAAGTCAAAAATAGAGAAGTGCTCTACTTTTTTTGACAGAACAAAATCGTTTTCAGGCGCCAATCCGTGCTGCCCATTACATGGCACTCATATTGCTATTCCTGTGTGCAGTGTTTCATCGGACCTTTTAAGTCTCTGTAATTAAAAGGACCAAAATAAAGGAGCCTTCATGGTATCTCTGATGCGTGCCATTGCAGCCACAGCGCCCGCCCCATCCGGAAAACCCGGCAATGGGGACAGGGACAGCTACGCTCTGGCGGGCACGGACAGGCTCCTTAAAGACACTGGCCAATGGCAGAGATGGCAGCAAATCCGTCAGAGCAATGACACCCTTGCCAGAAAAATGGCTTCTCTGGTCATGGAAAGAAATGCCCTCATGAAAAGGGCCGAAGCCGGGGAAAAGATCAGCTGGGATGCCTTTGATGCCCTTACTACCCAGCTTGGCAGGGAAGGCATTCACCTCTGGGATAAGAATGCCCTTTTTGCTTCCGAGTGGAACAAAGAAAATAAAACTCCAAAAACACGAATACATGAGGGCGGAGGAGCATCTTCCGGGCAAGTACCGGACAGTCCTCCCCTGCCCCCGCTAAACGGACTGAACCTTAACGGAGCCTCCCTAAGCCCGACTCCGGCAAATGATATTTCTTCATCAAAGGAGCCTGAATTTCTTGTACTCAATGCCACCTGGGATCGCTACACCCTGGCCTCCGGCCTTGGTGCCTATGGAAATCCGGATCAGCTTTTCATGCCTCTGGGCGCTCTGGCTGCTATTCTGGAAGTGCCCCTGCGGGTCAGTCCGAAGACGGGAAAAGCATCAGGGGAAATTCTGGGGGAAAACTTTGACCTGAACCTTGCAAACAATACCATCACCCTTGGCAGAAAGACCCGGACAATACCTGAAAATGCCATCATCCATGATGAAGATGATATTCTCGTAGATACGGCTACCCTGAAACAATGGCTGCCCCTTGATTTTGATTTCAGCTACAGGGAAATGGCCGTAAAGCTTCAACCCAAAGAAAGCTTCCCTTTCCAAGAACGCATTGAAAGGCAGCAGCGCTGGAGCCGCCTTGGCTCTTTTCAGGGAGCTGTGGGACCTTCGGTGCTGGAAGAAAAAACAAAGCCCGCCTTTGCCAGCCTGCCCGTGGTGGATCTTTCCCTTTCGGCGACATCCACCCACCGAAACAGGGGCCGCAAACCTAGCAATTATGCCAGCTACACTCTGTCCAGCGCCGGGAATCTTGGGGGTGGTACCGGTTATTTCTATGGCACAGGCAATGACCAGACACCCCTTACCCGGATTACCGGCAGATTTGAAAAAACGGATACAGAAGGAAAACTTCCTCTGGGTGCTACAAGAATGGCATTCGGTGACATCACAACCCCCTTACAGCAACGCACGGAACAGGGCTTTCTTCTGGACTCCCGACCACTTTATCAGGAAAGAGATTTTGACAAAACACGCTTTGAAGGAGATCTGGCACCGGGCTGGGAAGTGGAACTTTACAGGGGCAGCGCCCTTGTTAATGCGCTGAGAGTAAGCGATGACGGCCGGTATCTTTTTGAAGATGTTGAAGTATATTATGGCAGAAACGATTTCCGTCTTGTTTTTTACGGTCCTGAAGGACAGAGACTGGAAGAAGATCACAGCATGAACATAGGCAGAGATATGCTGCCAAAAGGCTCTGTCAATTACGCAGCCAGCATAACCCGTCAGGATACCATCCTGTATCAGGACAGATTTACTGAGAATGAAGATACGGGGAATATTCGGGGCACCGCCCTTATGGAATATGGCCTTGGAGAAAGGGCAGCCCTTTCCGGCGGGCTGATCACAGAAACCGAAAATGACGAACGCCGCAACATTATCAATGCAGCAATAAGAAAACACCTGCCCAAAGCTTCCCTCAGACTGGACGGAGAGCAGGATCTGGACGGGGGCAACACCATAGGCATAGGGATACAGACTTCCCTTGGCAATACCAGCATTCATGCCAGCCAGAGATTCCAGAACAGATTTACCCAGGATTCCCGCAGCAAAACAACCACCCTGTCCCTCTCCGGCCGCCTTGGCAGTCAGAATGCCATCCATCTTCCCTACACCCTTTCAGGCAGCTACACGGACAGAGAAGAAGGCTATTCGTCCCGCATCAGACTGCTGAACAGCCTCCGCACCGGCCCTGTTCACTGGACCCATAACATCGAGAGGGATTACAACAGTCAAAGAGAACACGGTGAAACCATCACTGGCCGTATCAATGCCAGTACCAGTATGCGGGGAAATCATGTCAGGGCCTATGGAAACTACCGGTTTAACGATGACAGCAATGGATTCAGCGATGCGGGCATCAGCGCCTCCCGAAGGCTTACACCCAGCCTTGGTGCCCAAAGCAGCCTGCGGAGAAACTTTAATCCGCAACAGAGTACGCACATGGATGCCCAGTTAAACTGGAAGCACAACAATCTCACCATCAGCCCCAAGGTTTCAGGTGACAACGAAGGTAACTGGGCTGCCTCCATCAACATCAGCAGCAACACCTCCTTCGGTATGGAACCCCACAGGAGAAACCCGAAGATCATGCCTCCCTATTCCAGCCACAGGGGGCTTGCATCTGTTCGGGTATTTGAAGATAGAAATGCCGATGGCGTCATGACAGAGGGTGAAAAAGGGATTGAGGGCGTTCGGGTACGGGCCATACAATCGGGCACAACGGCTGTAACGGATAAGCACGGCATTGCCATTCTACCCATGCAGCCTCACCTGAAAACAGACATTGTGATAGAAGAATCAAGCCTTTATGATCCGGCATGGCACCCCCTGCATCCCGGAGAGGCCCTTACCCCAAAACCGGGTGAACTCCGCCCCCTCAGCTTCCCTGTAATACGGACGGGAGAAATCGACGGCACTCTCTATGGCATAAACAATGCCGGAGAATCCCTGCCCCTGAGGCAGGTGGAAGTTCTTCTGAAAAATAAAGAAGGGGAAGTCGTGGACAGGGTTCTTTCTGAATTTGACGGCTTTTATCTTTTTGAGAAAGTTCCTCCCGGAGACTACACAGTCGAAGCATTGATTCCTATGGATGATGGCTCTGTTCTAACAAAAAGCCTCCGCACCAGCGTGGATGAAACGGGCAGCATAGAAAGCGGCCTTAATATGGTGATGGGTGAAGAAGAAAGGTCAGAAACAAGAGCAGCATCTCCTGTGCCGGAAGAAGATGAAAGGGTACTCTTCAGTGAGGGCCGCTGGGCGGAGATGCCTGTAGAAAAAAAGCCTTCTTCTACCAGACAAATCTTTCAAGGACCGGAAGCAGTGCTTTATAATAATGGCCAGTGGGTTTCCGGCGCTTTGGGAGCTGCTGTACCTGAACAAAGGCCTGTACTGACAGAAGACAAGGTTCTTTATGATGCAAAAAAGCTTGAAGCCGAAAAAGGTCTTGAAAAAGAAACTCAAACTGCTGCAAGCCAAAAAACAATCCACAAAACACCCATACATGGCAGAACTTCCTCCTACGGGGTCCATGCGGGTTCTTACCAAAGCAGGGAAAAGGCCCTGGAAGGCATACAATGGGCCAAAACACAGATGCCGGAATTGAAAAACCTTGAGGGAGTAAAAATTCAGCCCGTGGATCTTGGGGAGAAGGGTCTCTGGTTCAGGGTAATTCTGGGAGATTTTGAAAACAGGACGGACGCGGACAGACTGGCTGCCATGATGGCAGAAAAAAACGGATACGGAAGGGTCTTAAACTCGGCAAGCAGAGAAGAAAGTGCCGTGCATCTGGCAAGCTACGGCAATATTGAAGATGCGGAAAAGGGCATCATCAACCTTGAAAGACAGTTCCGCTCCCTCATGGGAAAGGAGCTTTCCATGGCCATTGTCAAGGACGGCAGCAGTTACAAAGTTCTTGTCCAGAATTTTAAGAACATGGAAGATGCAGAGCAGCTCAGGGGAAAGGTGGCAGCGATGGGGGGCTATGCAAGAATTCTCGGGTAAATCAAGGCTCAGACAAGACAGAAAAAAGCACCCTGCAAAGGACGGGTATGCTTTGCAGGGTGCTTGAATCCGCAGGACTCCTTTTTCAGTAGTTCAAAACAAGGGGAATTTCTTTTAAGACAGGCTCCCCCTCCTTTTCCCTGTCATGGAGCACAAGGCGCAAGCTGCTGCCGGCTGGAGGAAGCTGATTTGTCAAGGTAAAAGATACATCCCTCATGCCGTTTGGCTGATAAATGGCAAAACCCCTGCTAGCGGTCAGAAGTTCTTTTCCATGATAAAGCAGGGCATCCATAAAAACGGAGCGGTTTCCATCGGCAATGATGCGGGTTGTCAGCAAACCACCCCCATCAGGACGGGGTTGAACAAGGGGTTTTTCCGCCTTCAGGCTTACGGAGGTTTCCCCATGGCGGATAATCATGGGAATGGATGTGCTGACAACAATATCTATTTTTACGGCAATATCTTCTGTCTCTTCTACCTTTGTCTGGGGAGGTATGTTTGTAATCAGCAGGTGAGAGCGGTATTCACCTGCGGGAAGACCAGCTGGTTTCCTTGCCATAATGCGTACGGTCTGCACATCGTTGGCCCCTATGCTCACCTGCCTTGGTGAAAAGCGCACCATATTTAAAATGGCCTCTTCTTCGGCGGAAGGATCTGTCACCCTCTCATTTGCGCCTGTAATCGTCTGACGGACAAGGGTATTTTCTATTCTGTAGCGTACAGGCTCGGAGCTGCGGTTAATGAGCATAAGCGTGGTGGATCTTTCCCTTCCTTCCAGAACAAGCCGCTGGGGGATCAACTCAAGGGCGTGGGAAAAAACCGATGAGGGGATAAAAAAAAACATAAAATAAAAGGGGATAAAAAAACCAATAGTTTTTTTCATACCTGTCCTATTCATATACAATCTGTACGGTCACAGGAACAGAACCGCTCAGACTTAAGGGTTTTCTGAAATCATAACCGGGTAAAATTTCAAGGGTGGCTCCGATTTCAATCTCATAGGGAGGAAGTCCATTTTTAACGCTCTCCCAATTATCCTGCATAGCCTTTATCCTTACTCTCTTATCTTTGTCCAGATAAAAGGGAAGATGATATTGAAGAATGATAATTTCTCCATGTTTTTTAGGTATATAACGAACCCTTGCCACATGGCCACCGGAAAGACGAAGTATACCCTCTCCGCTGCTCCATGTGTGCTCACCTCTTTCCTGCTCCCCAAAGCCAATTGTTATGGCACCCCCAAAGTCCGGAGACACAAGGAGACTACCAAAGCTTAATGGCTGTAAAAAAATAAAGCGGGACTCTGCGTATAATAAGATATTTGAGCCATAAAGCCACAAAAAGCTAAATAGAAAATATAATGATTTTAAATTCAAGGCAAGTTAACCGTTACAGTTAAAGCTGTAGCACCACCATAATTACCAGCTGGCTGGTTAGCTTGTGTTTTAACCTGAAGCAATCCTCCAATATAAACATGATAAGGCGTATTATTCTGCAATTGGTGTATTTCCGTAACAACACCGGACACATTAGAGAAGCCAGTCCAAGCTGGATTGGTAGGTACGTGAGTTAGGTTATCAGGATCATAATCAGCAAAACCTATATGAAGAACATCCATAGAACCAGGGCCTCCATTTTTATCTATGGTTACTGTATGAGAAAAAACTATTGTTACATTAATATCACCCTGAGTACTCGTTAAAATAAAGCCACCATGTTGACGTGCAGAGGCATCTACGACGATTATAGGATTAGAACCTACAGTACCTCCCGTAAAATTGGTGACTCCATGAATCATAGATGAAGGATTAGGCAAATTTTTTACTGATGAGCTAACATCTATTTTATAACCACCCTCAGTAGTATGGTGAGGCAGTATTTTACCAAAATTCAACTTCCCATTCTCTGTCATAGTCACATGGGGTCCTGTTATCTCAGCCTGGATATCTAATTGAAATGGAGTCCCCAAAATATTACTTGCATAAAGAGAAAAACTCCAAAAAATGAGCATTAATCCCATCAAACAACCTAACACCATTTTTTTCATAACAACCTCCCATTTCAAAAAGAAAGAAAAACCCCTTTAAGACATTGTCAAGTTATAAAAGCAACTCACGCCCTGTTAGGACGTCTTGTCACAGAGTAACTTGTTGCCGAATTCAAACTCATTTTGATCAGTGATGGATCACTGGTCATTTTTTAAGCCTTTGAATTAAAAGAACTAAATTTAAGTTACTCAGAAGCTATCCGTGCAACATTTGAAAATTGGAGCAATACTTACTTGCTGCGTTCACTTGATATTTTAATAAAGTCCAGTGTATCAAAAATAACTACGCAGAGTATAATTAGTAACGCTACAAAACAGATCCATCTTCCATACCAATCAAACACAACACCCGAATAAATGTTCATATCGGATTGAGCTTTCTGCACCTTTAATCTATATTGCATCCTTCATAAAAAAACACCTCCCTTCAGCACAGCAGACAAAGGGCTTTCCAAATGAAAACAGCACCCTCACCACAACCAGCCAAAACCAACCTCATCCTCACCGGCATGCCCGGAGCAGGCAAAAGCACCTTAGGGGTTCTTGCCGCCAAAATCCTTGGCATGGATTTTCTGGACACAGACCTTGTCATCCAGTCCCATGAAAAAAAGAGACTTTCTGAAATCATAGAAGAAAATGGCTTAAACGCATTCAAAGAAATCGAAGCCCGTCATGTGGCAGCCCTTAAGGTTTCCCACACCGTCATTGCCACAGGAGGCAGCGTCATCTACAGCGAGAAGGCCATGGAAAATCTTGCCTCTCAGGGCCTGATTCTTCACCTTGCACTTTCCCTGCCAGAGCTTGAAAAACGCCTTGGCAATCTCGATGAAAGGGGGGTTGCAAGGATGCCGGGCCAAAGCCTTGAAGCACTTTTTAATGAACGCATACCCCTTTACAAAAAATGGGCAGATGCGGAAATTGCCTGCGACGGCCTTTCCATGGATGATCTTCTCTGCCGCATCCGGCAGATTTTTCCTCCCCCAACGCCATAAACCCGTCTTTACCTGTCAAAAAAGCAGCTCCCTGCAGATCCGTATTTTTAAAGCCCTGCCAGTGGTAAAGCCCAAAGACCTGACGCCTCCCTGCTCCGCCTCTGTCTGTACAAACTAAAAAAATCCCTGCCCGGAAAGCTTTAAAGCCTTTTCGGACAGGGACATTCATCTTGAAAATCTATTCAAACAATCAGGGAACAGGCACCAGCTCCACCCGACGGTTCATGGCACGACCTTCAGGCGTATCATTATCTGCAATGGGATTATCAGGCCCGTGCCCTACCACCTGAAGCCGCCCGATATCAATCCCCTTGCTGACAAAATAATCCCTAACCGCAGAGGCTCTCTCCCGTGAAAGGCGACGGTTATAGGCATCGGCACCCCGACTGTCCGTATATCCGGACACTTCAATTTTTAAATCCGGATTCCGGCGAAGAACAGTCACGACTTCATCCAGAATGCCATGGTATTGAGAATCAATGACATTGCTTGCCGTACCAAAGGTAAGACCCTGAATCTCCCAGCATCCCCGTTCATTAACCCTTGCACCGGCAGGGGTTCCGGGACAATGATCCAAATGGTCAGGCACACCATCACCGTCACTGTCTATGGGACATCCCCATTGATCCACAGGAACTCCAGCAGGTGTGTCCGGACAACGGTCCCGGTAATCCGGCACACCATCGCCATCACTGTCAAGAGGACATCCCCACTGATCCACAGGAACTCCAGCAGGTGTATCCGGACAACGGTCGCGATAATCAGGCACACCATCGCCATCACTGTCCAGAGGACATCCCCATTGATCCACAGGAACTCCAGCAGGTGTATCCGGACAACGGTCCAGAGTATCCGGCACACCATCGCCATCGGAATCAAGGGGCTTTGGTGGCGTAAGAATAGGAACTACCGAAGAAGTGCGTCCAAAGGTCCATGCAAGACCGGCATGGGCAGCCAGATTCCAGTCCATACCATCCGGAGGCAGAACTCCGCGGAAATCCATGCGGAACGCCAAATCCTTTACTATATCCACAAAAAATCCACCGCCTGCGTTCAGAGCAAAAGCTCTCTCAGCTTTTCCTCCTTCAGGATCTGTGGAAAGAATCCCCATACCTGCAGCACCATAGGGACGGAAAGACTTATCCGGACGGAAAATATGCAGAGCATTGGCGGAAACATGCAATGCCTTGGTATCCACATCCGTATTCTTATGTTCGGTTTTTGAACCATGTACCATGACTTCCGCCATCCAGCGGGGGTCAAAACGGTATCCCAGACCTGCCCCAAGACTGAAACCCGTATCCAGATCCTGATCGCTATGGAATTCATGCACCCCCAGCATGGGGCTGAAGATCACCTCTTTCTGGAAAGTCTCCGCATGGGCAGAGGAAAGCCCCCCCATGACAAGGAAAATCCCAAAGAAATAAGAAAGGCAACATTTTTTTGACATAGAAACCTCCTTGAAAAAATTAAAAAGCGATCCACACACATCCTGTTCATAAAAAAAACAGAATACAAGCTAAACGATCATATAAAAGCTAACTTAAATGGTACTTTAAAAAGAATCAAGTTCCCAGATTCTGCACAAAAGGTATGAAGACAAAACCAAAATGCTTTTTTATATTCGTTAAGATACAAATTTGTTGCATTTAAACCTTTACTTGTCTACATAGAGCAGGCTTGAAAATCATGATCACCCGAGGAGTTTCCCATGCAGAGAAAAACACAGCATGACAGCCCTGCCATCATCACAGACAGCATTGCGGATGTCACCCTGCTCTACGAGATATCCAAAGCCCTTGGCGAACATATGGATTTAAAAAAATCCCTTTATACTGTCATGGATATTCTTGCCAACCATGGCAACATGCAAAGGGGTACCATTACCCTTCTCAACCCCGTCACCGGAGAAATCCGCATTGAGGTGGCCCACGGGATGAGCAAGGGAGCCATGGCCAAAGGGATTTACAAGCTGGGCGAAGGGGTTACAGGCTCTGTCATTAAAGAGGGTAAGCCCATTGCCATTGAACGCATATCCCAGGAAGCCAGCTTTCTTAACCGTACATCCGTCCGGAAGAATGATGAAGATTATTCCTTCATCTGTGTGCCCATCAAAGAGGGCGATCATGTCATGGGTGCCTTAAGCACAGACCGGCCTTATCAGGAAGACTTTGATCTGCAGCGGGGCATGCAGCTCCTTTCTGTTATCGCCACCATGCTGGCCCGCCACGTAAGCAATCTTGAACGCATACAGATGGAAAAGGAAAGGCTGAAGGCAGAAAACCGCAGACTGCAGGAAGAGCTGGAAAAAAAATACAGATTTACCAATATTGTGGGCAACTCCAACAAGATGCGGGAAGTCTATCAGATGATCTCCCAGGTTTCCCGCAGCACGGCTACGGTATTGATACGGGGAGAATCCGGCACAGGCAAGGAGCTTGTGGCCAACTCCATTCACTACAATTCAAACCGGGCCAACCAGCCCTTTGTCAAAATCAATTGTGCGGCTCTGCCGGAAAATCTCATTGAAAGCGAGCTTTTCGGCCATGAAAAAGGAGCTTTCACAGGTGCCATCAGCCAGAAAAAAGGTAAATTCGAACTGGCCCACAAAGGAACCATCTTCCTCGATGAAATGGGCTCCGTATCCCCGGATGTACAGGTCAGACTGCTGCGTGTACTTCAGGAGAGGGAGTTTGAGCGGGTGGGGGGGCACAAAACCATCAAGGTGGATGTGCGGGTGGTGGCCGCCACCAACAGAAACCTTGAAAAAGCCGTTGAAGAGGAAAACTTCCGCGGTGATCTCTATTACCGCCTCAATGTTTTTCCCATTTACATGCCGCCCCTGCGGGAACGCAAAACCGATATCCTTTTACTGGCGGACTTTTTCCTTGAAAAATATGCAAGGGAGAATGAAAAGGACATCAAACGCTTTTCCACTCCTTCCATTGACATGATGATGGGATACCACTGGCCGGGAAACGTGCGGGAACTGGAAAACTGCATTGAAAGGGCTGTTCTGCTCTGCGAGGAAGGGGTAATTCATACCTACCATCTGCCCCCCACCCTGCAGACTGGTCTGGAAACGGGCAGTCTGCCGGCCCATTCCCTGGAAGAGGCCGTTGCCAAACTGGAAAAAGACATGCTGGTGGATGCCCTTAAAAACACCCGGGGCAATGTCTGCCAGGCGGCCAGCCTGCTGCAGACCACCGTTCGCAAGTTTTCCTACAAGGCCAAGGCCTATGACATTGATTACAGAGAATACAGATAAAAGAATATAAAAAACAGGGAACCCATAAATTCAGGTTCCCTGCCTCTGCCCCCTGTAACTACAGCAAGCGCTTAGATATCATAGTAAAGCTGAAACTCATGGGGATGGGGCCTGCGCCGCACCTCTGTCACCTCTTTTTCCATCTTGTACTCAATCCATTTGCTTATAACATCCTCTGTAAAGACATCGCCTTTCAAAAGGAAGGCATGATCTTCCTTCAGAGCGTTGAGGGCTTCTTCCAGGCTGCCCGGCGCACTGGGAATGTTTGCCAGTTCTTCGGGCGGAAGGTCATAGATGTTTTTATCCATGGGATCGCCCGGATCCATCTTGTTCTGAATCCCGTCAATCATGGCCATCATGATGGCGGAAAAGGCAAGATATCCGTTACTGGAAGGATCGGGGGTGCGGAACTCAATGCGCTTGGCCTTGGGAGAGTCCACGCCAATGGGAATACGGATGGCTGCGGAACGGTTACGGCCTGAATAGGCAATATTAATAGGAGCCTCAAAACCCGGCACCAGACGTTTATAAGAGTTGGTGGTGGGATTGGTAAAGGCGCAGAGGGCACGGGCATGCTTCATGATGCCACCAATGGCCCAGAGTGCTTCCTGGGAAAGACCAGCATAGAGATTACCCGCAAAAAGGGGCTTACCATCCTTCCAGAAAGATGCATGAATGTGCATACCAGAACCATTATCACCGAAAAGAGGCTTAGGCATAAAGGTAACGGTGTGCCCGTTTCTGTAAGCCACGTTTTTCAGCACATACTTAAACCATACCAGCTGATCCCCCATTTCCAGAAGGGGCTTGAAGCGCATATCAATTTCCGCCTGACCGGCCGTGGCCACCTCATGGTGCTGACACTCCATGGCAATGCCAATATCTTCTAAGGTCAGCATCATTTCAGAGCGCAGATCCTGGAATTTGTCCATGGGAGGCAGGGGGAAATAGCCTTCCTTGGGCCGGGGCTTATAACCAAGGTTGGGCCCTTCATCCTTTCCGGTATTCCAGGTGGCTTCCTTGGAATCGATGCGATAAAAGGAAGAATGCTGGGAAGACTCATAGCGGATATCATCAAAGATGAAAAACTCAGGCTCAGGCCCTATAAAACAGGTATCACCTATGCCCGTGGATTTCAGATAGGCCTCCGCCTTGGTGGCAATATGCCTTGGGTCTCTGCTGTAAGGCTCCTTGGTGATGGGATCGGCAATATTGCCGATGAGTACCAGTGTGGGATGCTTGAAAAAGGGATCCATCTTTGCAGTTTTTGCATCGGGAATCACCAGCATGTCCGAGGCATCAATGGACTGCCATCCGCGGATGGAGGAACCATCAAAACCAAATCCATTTTCAAAGCTTGATTCATCCAGCTCACCTATGGGGAAGGAACAGTGCTGCCAGGTTCCTGGAAAATCCATAAACCTGATATCAACCACTCTTGCATTGTTTTCCTTGGCAAAGGCCAGAACGTCTTTTGGGGTCATCATCATTCTCCTTTTGAACCTGTATCAAGGCTCATGTTACATGGGGGTCGGATAAGGCCATTTTTCAGGCCTGTACCGGAATCATCCGGCATTTTTTCTTCTGATCCTTATTTACTTTTCAATACTGCCATATACTGCAGAACCTTTAAGTTCCGCCAGTTTCCGGCATTTTCAGATGGCATCCGGCCCGGTTTCTCCGGTACGAACCCGCACAACGGATTCCACGGGTATCACAAAGATCTTACCGTCACCGATCTTATCGGTCAGTGCCGCCTTACGGATCACTTCCACAGCTTCCTCAATCCGATCTGCGGGCAGCACAATCTCTATTTTTACCTTGGGGATAAAATCCACCACATACTCGGCCCCACGGTAAATTTCCTTGTGCCCCTTCTGGCGACCATATCCTTTAACCTCTGAAATGGTCATCCCCTGTACCCCTATTTCATTCAGGGCTTCTTTTACATCATCAAGCTTAAAGGGTTTAATCACTGCCTCTATCTTCTTCATGGGCGGATTCCTTTCTCAAATTTTTTTATGAAAAGTAGGTTTCTCCGATTGCTCCCTTTCCCAAAAACTGGGTCAGGGAGACATAAGGATCAGAGGGTATATCCGACCTCGCTGTGCTGGGAGAGATCCAGTCCCTGGATTTCCTCTTCCTCACTGACACGCAGGCCTATAAAGCGATCAATCAGCTTCAGGATAATTAAAGAACCTATCAGAGAAAACGCAATCACTGCAAGGGAATCGATGAGCTGTATACCAAGCTGCCCCGGGTTTCCGTAAAAAAGACCATTGGCTCCGTCTGGATTGATGGCAAGGGAGGCAAAAAGCCCGGTAGCAAGGGCTCCCCATAAACCACCCACACCATGTATGGCTACAACGTCCAGGGCATCATCATAACCGAACCGGGCCTTCAGACGAATGGCCATGCAACATATAACACCTGCCACAAGACCTATGGCAATGGCAGCCATGGGGCTTACAAAACCGGCAGCAGGAGTAATGGCCACAAGACCTGCTACAGCACCGGAGGCGGCACCCAGAGCTGTGGGCTTTCCATGGACTTTCCATTCATAAAGCATCCATGAGAAAGCAGCAGAACCTGCAGCAACCTGTGTGGTCATAAGGGCATTCACAGCAATGCCGTCTGCAGCAAGGGCGCTTCCTGCATTGAATCCGAACCAGCCAAGCCAGAGAATACCAGCACCAAGTACTGTCATGGAAACATTATGGGGCGGCATGGCTTCCTTTCCCCATCCCTTACGGGGACCAATGACAATGGCTGCTGCCAGAGCAGCTACTGCAGAATTGATATGAATCACCGTACCACCTGCAAAATCGAGAGCACCATGTGCTTCTATCCAACCTCCTCCCCATACCCAGTGGCATACGGGAAGATATATTAAGCTTGTCCAGAAAAAGGTGAATACAAGAAAGGCAGAAAACTTAATACGCTCAGCAAAGGCACCTGTAATCAGTGCCGCTGTGATAACAGCGAACATCAGCTGAAATGCCACGAAAAGAAGATGGGGAATCGTGTCGGAATAAGGTCCAGGCTCCGTTCCCACACCGTTCAGAAAAAGATATTCAAAATTACCGATAAGGCCACCCACATCCGTTCCAAAGGCCAGGGTGTAACCATAGGTCACCCATATGAGCGTTACCATGCCAAGGCAGATGAAACTCTGCAAAATGGTAGATAAAACGTTTCGAGAGCGCACCAGCCCACCATAAAACAGGGCCAGTCCGGGGGTCATAAACATCACAAGGGCGGCTGCCACAAGCATGAAAGCGGTATCTCCGGTATCCATTGATCCTTCTCCTTTTAAGGTTTCAACAAAGCTGCAGTGGCTTTCTTCGGTTTTTTGACCGGCCGGATAAAAAACCGAAAAAAGCATTTTTCTACTGCTCTGCCTTCTGTCATACATAACGGATTCCGGAGACTTAATTCAGGCCTCTGGCAGGACGTTGCGCACCGTCTGCCGGATCAGGGCTTCCTGCTCCGGGGAATCCATCTTTTCACCATCAAAATCCCGTACATAAAAGACATCCACCACCTGATCCACCTTAGTGGCTATTTTGGCACTCTTCACATCCAGCCGGCACCGGAAAAGGGCACTGGTCAGACGAAAAAGCAGTCCGGGAAAATCATAGGTATGCACTTCTACTATGGTGTAGAAGCTTGAACTTTCATTATCAATGCGGATATGGGGCGGCTCCAGAACCATGCCTTTCCGGGAAGGGGCAAAAGGAGCCTTGGCTATAATGGTGCCTATCTCAATTTTACCACTGAGAAGATCTTCAAGATCCCTGCGGGTTTTTTCCCAGGCTTCTTCTTCAAAAATCTGGTCCGGTGGCGGTTTGAGTATGAAAAGATTGGCAGCTGCCCCATCCTTCCAGCCGTAAATACGGGCATCCAGAATCTCAATCCGGTTCAGGGTAAAAGCACCTGCTGCTCTTGAAAAAAAGCCGGGCTTGTCATCGGCATGGATTAGTACCCGCCGCAGATCAGCCTGCGGGCAACGCTCCACATGCCAGGCAAAGGGGACATCCTTTCTCTGCAGGGCAAGGCGCATATGGGTCCGGATATCTACAACGGAAAGTTCCAGCAGATAGGCGGGCGGCATGCCTGCTATCAGCCTTTCCATCACTTCCAGCTCTGCAGGGTCTACTTCTTCAAGTATCCGTCCCTGCTTTTCCTCTATGCGTTCAATGGCCTCCTCTTCTGCAAGCTCTCCCTTTTCAAGCATCTTCAAAACCCTGAAGTAGAGACTTGTGAGCAAAGTGGCCGTCCATTCGCTCCATGCCTTGGGACCTGTGGAAAGCGAGTCCGCAACGGTCAGCAGAAAAAGCATGCGCAGGCGCTCAGGATCCCGGATTTTCATTGCACAGGCGGTAATGGTCTCTTCGTCATTGACATCCCTGCGGGTAGCAGCCTTAATGAGAAAAAGATGCTCCTGTACAAGAAAGATAACCGTATCAGCATAATCCGAACGCATACCGAAACGTGCCAGAATGGTCCGGGTCAGGCCAGCACCCTCACTGCTGTGATCATTTGTGGAAACACCTTTGCCAATATCATGGAGCATGGCACCCCAGAAAAGCAGACGTCTGTTTTTAATCTCACCAAAGGTTTCATGGTAAAGGGCATCCTGACCATGGGGCTTTTTTACCGGGGCCAGAGAAAAATCAGCCACGGCCTGAACCGTTCTCAGGGAATGTTTAGCCACAGGGTATAAGTGATATTTATTATATTGAATGCGGCATGTTATAGCATCAAATTCAGGAATCAGACGAATAAGAATACCTGTAGCCTGCATCTCGTTTAGGGGGTGGTAGGCAAAGGAAGGCGTTGCAAGAATTTTTTCAAACATTTTCAAAACATCCCTGCGACTGCGGAAGGCATCATCCACAAGGTAACCCATCTCCCGGACAATTCGTTTGGCTTCTGCGGAAAGGGGCAGCTTTTTAGAACCGCTTTCCTGAAAAACCGCCACCAGAAGCTCCGGGTTTTTCAAAACACTCTTGATATCATCAAAGCCCAGCATTCCTTTATGAATAATAAGACCTGGGACCTTTGTCGTTTTTCTGTACCTTCTTTTAAATCCAAGTTTCTGCTCATGACCGGCTTCATCCAGAAGCATGAGCAGGTGCTGCTTGATAAAATCCATTTCCTGATGCAGGGCTCCGAGAAAACGCTCCACAGAAGTCATGCCGTCACCCGGAATAAAACCAAGAGTTTCGGCCAACTGCATCTGATGTTCAAAATAAAGCTGATCACATTTTCTGCCCGTCAGATAATGCAGGTGGTTACGCACCTGCCAAATAAAGGCCAGCGCTTTTTTCAGATTATGAAATTCTTCCCATGAAAGATAACCGTTATATTCCAGATCTCTTGGCTCTTTCAGACCAAACCGGACCCGTCCCAGCCAGAGCATGGTATGGTAATCCCTCAAGCCGCCCTGCCCCAGTTTCAGGTTGGGCTCCAGAAGATGGGTTGAATCCCCAAACTGCTCATGCCGTTTCCGATTTCCTTCCACCAGCCAACCCATTATTTTTTTGGGATGGGACTGTACAAAACGGGCCCTGAGTTTTTCCATCAGCGTCATAAAAAGGGGGGACATTCCACATACAAAACGAGCATCCAGCACGGCGGTCAGCACTTCCAGATCCTGGCTGGCAAGGTGCAGACACTCGGAAATGGCGCGGGTGGCATGCCCCACTTCCAGACCGATATCCCACAGCGGATAAATCACTTCCTGAATCAGAGCCTCAGCTGATGGCGGAACTTCCTTTTCAAAGAGAAAAAGAATATCCACATCTGAATGAACGCACTGCTCCATCCGGCCATAACCACCCAGAGCAATGATAGCATAAGGATTTCTTGCAATGTCCATGAGGGGGCCCACATCGCTGAGGGTAAAACTCTCCCGAAAATAAGAATCAATAAGGGCTGCATGACGAACAAGAAAATCTTCAGCCCTGCCGTCCAGATATTCCTGAATCAGCTGACTGCGCTTCTCCTTCAGAACCTGTATTGCTGAAGATTTTTTATGGGTCTGTAAATTTGTCATCATCGCATCACCTTTCTGTCAAACTATAAAAGCAAACTGCATGCCACAAAAACACAATACCAATAAGGCATTATTATAAATGGGAATACACACATAAAAACCTGGCTGGTATTTATTTTTATTGTTTCAAAAATGTTATAAACACAGCCTGGGGCAACAACATTTTTGTACTTTTTAAAGATCAGGCAAAGAAAAAACTGTAGCTACCGACCTGACCTTGCACGAATTCCGATTTATGGCAAGCTTTCTGTCCCACATAAAAGGCCATAAAAAAAGATCCACACCCGGCCTTAAAAGCGGATGTGGATCTTTTTAAATAAAAAATCTAAAACCCCATGGTCCCTGAAACGATGGAAGAATCGTTCTGATTTTACACCTTACTACACAACTCCCTGAAGAATCATGGCTCTGGCAACTTTAAGGAAACCTGCAATATTGGCACCCTTCACATAGTTCCCTTCTTCCCCGAACTCCTTTGCGGCATCCCAGGCATTATCATGGATGCTCTTCATAATTCCCTTGAGCTTTTCATCCACTTCTTCCCGGCTCCATGAAAGACGCATGGAGTTCTGGGTCATTTCCAGACCGGAAGTGGCAACACCACCGGCATTGGCAGCCTTACCCGGACCATAAAGGAGCTTGTTCTTCTGGAAAACCTCAATGGCTTCAGGCGTACAAGGCATGTTGGCACCTTCTGCCACCAGCATACAGCCATTTTGAACCAGATCCTGAGCCTCTTCTCCGGAAACCTCATTCTGGGTAGCAGAGGGGAAGGCACAGTCCACAGGCACACCCCAGGGCCGCTTACCCTCGGTAAAGATGGCCTTGGGATACTTCTCCACATACTCACTGATCCTGCCACGCTTTACATTTTTAAGGTCCATGACAAAGGCAAGCTTTTCCTCATCAATGCCTGAAGGATCATAAATGAAACCGCTGGAATCAGAGAAGGTAACAGGTGTAGCCCCAAGCTCCAGAAGCTTCTGGGCCGTATACTGGGCCACATTACCGGAACCGGAAATGGCGCAGGACTTGCCCTTGAAGCCCTTACCCTGCTGGGCCAGCATATTCTGTGCGAAATAAACACAGCCATAACCCGTGGCTTCGGGCCGGATAAGGGAACCGCCAAAATCAATACCCTTACCCGTAAGAACACCGGTAAAATGGTTGGCCATGCGCTTGTACTGGCCAAACATATACCCGACCTCACGACCACCCACACCGATATCCCCGGCAGGTACATCCGTGTCCGGACCGATATGGCGGAAAAGCTCTGTCATGAAGCTCTGGCAAAAACGCATGATCTCGCCTTCGCTTCTTCCGTGGGGATGGAAATCGGAACCGCCCTTACCACCACCAAGGGGAAGGGTGGTCAGGCTGTTTTTAAATACCTGCTCAAAGCCAAGAAATTTCAAAATTGAAAGATTTACCGAAGAATGAAAGCGTATCCCACCCTTATAAGGACCAATGGCACTGTTGAACTGAACACGGAACCCCCGGTTCACATGAATCTTTCCGGAATCATCTACCCATGGCACCCTGAAAAGTATCACCCTTTCCGGCTCCACCATACGTTCAAGAATGGAATAATCCTGAATTTCCGGCATCTGAGAGACAACAGGCTCAAGGCTTTCCAGTACTTCCTGCACAGCCTGAAGAAATTCTGGTTCATGACTGCTACGGCCCTTGACCTGACTCAACACATCCTGAATATATGCGCTTCCCATCCAACTCTCCTTTTTTGGGCAGGTACAATCCCGGTAAAAACCTTGGGAATTTTCCCGCATTCTTATGGTAAACAACCTTGATTAACAGCTGCGGAATCTAACATTTTTGAATTATCTTGTACAGTTTTCCACACTGTTTTTTTATATTTATTCAGCAAACATGATCATTCACCATATTTTATTCTGAAATTAAAGAATATTTTTTCAGGATAAAACATGCTGAATAATTAGCACATACAAAAAAAGGGACACCCCCCGGAAAAGAGGAGTATCCCTTAAAAAAACAAAGTGTCCGGGGCGGTACAGGCCGCCCCTTTTACTTTTTAAACCATTTCAAAGATACCAGCAGCACCCATACCGCCACCGATACACATGGAAACGATACCATACTTACCACCGGTACGCTGCAGGTGGGAAATCATGGTAGCGGTCAGCTTGGCACCGGTGCATCCCAGAGGATGACCCAGAGCGATGGCACCACCGCCCACATTCACCTTGTCCATCATGGGGGTTCCCCACATACCGAGGTGCTTGCAGCAGTAGATAGCCTGGGAAGCAAAGGCTTCGTTGATTTCAAAGATATCAATATCTTCAAGCTTCAGACCAACCTGAGCAAGGGCCTTGGGAATGGCATAGATGGGACCAATACCCATTTCTTCGGACTTGCAGCCAGCTACAGCATAGGCGATCATCTTGGCGATGGGCTTCAGGCCGAGACGGTCACAGGCTTCCTTGGATGCGATCAGGGTAGCGGCCGCACCGTCGGTGGTCTGGGAAGAGTTGGCTGCTGTTACAATACCGCCAGCCTTGAAAGGGGACCCCAGACGGCCAATACCTTCAGCAGTGGTACCTTCACGAACACCATCATCTTCGGTGATCATCTTGGTTTCGATGGCGTAGCTTCCGTCAGCCTGGGGCACATAGTAGGTAGCAGGCGTGGGAACGATTTCCTTGAACCAGCCAGCCTTCTGGGCAGCAGCAGCCTTGGCATGGGTATTGGCTGCAAACTCGTCCATTTCCTGACGGGAAATCTTGTACCATGCAGCTACGTTCTCAGCAGTTAAACCCATATTGATATAGGCTTCGGAATTGGTTTTGGCAAACTCAGGATGGGGACGGGGAGAGTAGCCACCCATGGGAACATAGGTCATGGACTCGATACCACCACCCATGGTCATTTCGGACCAGCCGGCACCTACGCGCAGGGAAGCAAGGGCAATAGCTTCCAGTCCGGAAGAGCAGAAACGGTTAACCGTGGCTCCTGAAACTTCGTTGGGGAAACCCGCCATACGGGCGGCAACACGACCGACATTAAGACCCTGCTCACCTTCGGGGAAGGAGCAGCCGATCATGCAGTCATCAATTTCCTTAGGATCAACACCCACTCTTTCCACACATGACTTCATTGCATGGGAAAGCAGATTCTCAGGACGGGTTTCACGGAAACCACCCCGACGGTTCTTGCAGCCAGGAGTCCTTACGGACGATACGATATATGCATCTCTCATTGTATTCCTCCTTCAAGAAGAAAACTTAACAAATATAATCACCGGTTATAAGTAAACAGCCCATAATATTCTGGTAACCGAACGAAAATCCCGATCTGTCAAGGATAAGGATCTCCGCTCAGCCTATTTTAGTTACGCAGGGGCTTGCCGGTTTTCAACATGTGATCGATACGGGCAACGGTTTTTTCTTCCTTGCAGAAATCAACGAAGGCGTCACGCTCAAGCTTGAGAATGGTTTCTTCGGCAACTTCCGTACCTATTTTGACATTACCACCGGAGATAACAAAGGCAATGCGCTTGGCAAGGAAAGCATCATGCTCGCTGAGGAAACCGCCGTTAAGCATATTGGAAATCTCAGCAGTAACCATACCCTGACCTTCAACACCCACAACACGAAGTTTCTTCTGCTGGGGAGCTTTGTAACCGGAAGAAACCATGGAGAGAACTTCTTTTTTGGCTTCACCGATGAGAAGATCGCGGTTCATAACAATGCGGTCTTTCCATGGATGCATATGACCGTTGGCCACGGCACCATCGGCGCTCATGGAAACTTTGGCCATAGCAATGGCCATGAAGGTGTTGATGAAGAATTTGGTCAGATCAACTTCTTTGGCAGTACCGCCGGGAAGGGAATCGATCATTTTCTTGTACAGGTTGAGACAGCCACCACCGGCGGGAAGAAGACCAACGCCGATTTCAACCAGACCCATGTAAAGATCTGCATGGGCAACGATCTTGTCCGCACTGAGGCAGGTTTCACAACCACCGCCCAGAGCCATGCCATAGGGAGCAGCAACCACGGGGAACTTGGCATAGGTGGCACGCTGAAGACCGGCATGGGCCATGGCCAAAAAGCTTTCGATTTCGCTGTAAGCTTTGTCATGGGCCAGTTTGGAAACAAAGGAAAGGTCGGCACCGGCTGAGAATGCACCGGGCATACCGCCTGCCTGATTACCAATAACAACACCAACGCCATTGGCATCAACATAATCCATGGACTCGCCCATGAATTCGATGATTTCCTTGTTCAGGGCATTCATCTTGGTGTGGAATTCCACACAGAAAACACCATCACCAAGGTCAACAAGGCTGGCAGAAGGACAGGTTTTTACAACCTTGTTGTCTGCTTTGACAGCAGCCAGACTGATGGCAGCTTCATTGGCAGGAACTTCCTTGTAGGTGGCAGAAGCAAAGTCATAGTAGAAGAGTTTACCGGAATCCATCTTGTAGAAGGTTTCATTACCCTTAGCGAGCATTTCTTCTACTTTGACAGATACGGGCAGCCCTTCGGCCTTCATACGCTCTACGGATTTTTTAACGCCAATGGCATCCCATGCTTCAAAGGGACCAACTTCCCAGCCATAGCCCCACTTCATGGCATTGTCGATTTCAACAAGGCTGTCGGCAATTTCTGGAATGCGGTTGGCACAGTAGGTCAGCTGAGAAGCGGTGCAGCTCCATACAAATTTGGCACCCTTGTCTTCGCCCCATACTACGGTGGCAATTTTTTCAGCAAGGGTATCTTTAGCCTTTGCCGCTACAAGGCAGTCAAATTCAGGCTTGGCAATATCAATGTATTCACCGGTGGCAGGATCAATCTGCTGCTTGAAACGCTTGCCTTCGGGGGTTTTACCTTTTTTATAGAAACCCTGCTTGGTTTTGTCGCCAAGCTTGCCGGAAGCCACCATGTCTTTGACATACTGGGGAACGGCAACAGTTTCACGCATTTCATCTTCGGGGCAGAGGTTGTAGGAGTTATCCGCAACATGGACCATGGTATCCATGCCCACAAGGTCGGCGGTACCGAAAATGGCGCTTCTGGGACGACCCATGGCAGGTCCGAAGAGTGCATCGGCTTCAGCGATGGTGATACCATCCTGTGCAACCTTCTGCATAACAACGCCGATACCCTGAATACCAATACGGTTACCGATGAAGTTAGGAGTATCTTTGGCCCATACAATCCCTTTACCCAGACTTACTTCGCCGTAATGGGCAATAAAGTCAAGAACTTCCTGGCTGGTTTCAGCACCGGGAATAAGTTCAAGGAGGTGCATGTAACGTACAGGGTTGAAGAAATGGGTACCAAGGAAGTTCTTTTTGAATTCAGCAGAGCGGCCTTCGGAAATTTTTGAAAGGGGAATACCGGAGGTATTGGAGGAAATGATGGCGCCGGGCTTCATTACCTTATCAATGCGCTCAAAAAGATCCTGCTTGATTTTGAGGTTTTCCACGACAACTTCACAGATCCAGTCGCACTCACCGAGCTTATCAAAATCGTCAGTCAGGTTACAGGTCTGGATACGTGCAGCATCCTTTTTGGTGTAGAAAAGGGCAGGCTTGGCGCTGAGGGCACCTTTCATACCGGCTTCTACAATGCGGTTTCTGGCCGCAGGATCATTTTTTTCTTCGTCCTTCAGGTCAAAGGGAACGATGTCGTACAGGTAAACATCGGCTCCTGCGGCGGCCAGCAGAGCGGCGATACCGCCACCCATGATACCGGAACCGATAACAGCGGCCTTTCTGATTTTTCTACTCATGATTACCTCCTGAATATAATAATTGACAAGCAAGCAAACCCAACCTAATTCGACTGCCTGAAATATGACCCACTGCAATATCAAAAACTTTGTTTGTATGTCAAGGGATTTTAGCCCCTGTTAAAACAAAGCCAAAGGCAAAAAAATCTCAAAAAATTTCAAGCTCTTTTAGCCCTTTACAGACAAGCATGCGCCACATCCCGGATAAGACTGTAAATATGATAAGCTATATAACAGGGAAGATGATTCGTCATTCACGAAGCACCCACACCCGAACAACCAGAATTCAAGGCATAAAAAACGTCCGGAAACCTAAAAATAAGGTATCAGGACGTTACGGTTCTCCCATTCTCAGAATGAATGTCTTCTGTCATGTCATCCAGGGCTGCATCCGCCTCTTCATAATCATCAAAGATAAAGGCTTCATATCCGGCACTCTTTTCTGCCTCACCCATGGCCATGAACAACCATACCTGAGGATCCACAACACGGATAATCTCACTGGCCCCCAGTTTTTTCAGCTTCTGCTGTACCTCAGTGATCTCACGGATATTCGCCTGTATGGGATTTTCTCCTTTAGGCAGAGAAAAATTCCGCAGATCAGACAAAATAGTAAAACCCTGTTCCAGTTTACCCGCTTCTTTTATAATTTCCCCGGTAAACTGAAAATACTGCTCGATGGTCATTTCCCCGTAACGGATATACAGACGATTCCTTGATTTATCCGCCATGACTGTATTCGACATACTTCTCACCCCTGGACATCTGCCCGGCTTTTGCCGGTCTTTTGATAAACTCCAGAACCTTCTTATATACGCCCCCCGCATAATAAGAAGGTTAAAAAACTTTGTGTGCTTCTGTCATACCCTCTCTTGCAAAAAAATCAAGCTACAATTTAAAAAAAACCTTGTTTATCATACGGATACCTAAAACGGTATGTCATCATCGGGAGGTCCGGCCGAGAAGTTTCCACCACCCTCATAGGCATTCCCCGGCTGGGATGGACTGGCAAATGCCGGAGCAGCCTGTGAAGGACCTGCATATCCGCCCTGGGACGATGAGCCAGCATAGTCCCCTCCCCCCTGACTCTGCCCCTGCCCGCTCCGGGAAGAGTCCAGCATTCGCATCTCCGATGCTACAATTTCAGTAATATAGCGGGTCTGACCATCCTTTTCATAGCTTCGGGTCTGCAGCTTTCCTTCTACATACACCTTGGAGCCTTTACGGAGATACTGCCCGCAGATTTCCGCAAGCCGCCGGAAAGCAACAATTCTGTGCCACTCGGTTTTATCCTTTTTCTCACCGCTCTGCCTGTCCGTCCAATTTTCCGTGGTGGCCATGTTAAAATTACACACTGCAGTTCCATCCTGAAAATAACGTATGGCAGGATCCGCCCCCAGATTGCCAATCAAAATGACCTTATTCACTCCACTCATGAAACCTCCTTTATTTATAAAATTCTGTATAACCATTCAATATATGCAAGACTCATCATTTTTCTTCAAAACTCCAGTTTCTCAGTTCTTTTGTAAAACTCACTGCCTGCTTACAGGTAAGACAACTGTCTTTTCGGATCAGAGCCTTGAAAACCTATACTCAAACCTGACAAGGGCCTGCTGATCAGTCATTCATTAGCACACCCTTTTTCTTCAAAAAAGAAGGAAAAAACCTACAGGCTAGGAAGAAGCCTCACGATCACTAACTGCAGAAAGATAGGTTTTGGCAATATTGGAAGTATATACGATCACCTGAGTCATAAGATTCATAAGCTCCATATGCAGCTCATGGGTTTCCACGGACTCCACCCGCTGGCACATGATGCGGTTCAGATGTCGTATACGGTACTGCAGCTCCAGATCCAGGTATTTCCTCTCCTTGCCCATAATCTTTGCGGCCTTCTCCCGATCCTGTTCCGTAAAAGCCTCCCTCAGAAGACGCAGTTGCTTAAGTACCTTGGTATGATAAATTTCCAGCTCTTCCCTGCCCTCATCGGAAAAATTTTTTAAAAGGGCCTGTTTCTTTTCCAGCAGAGGTGCCACATTCCTCTCCATCAGATCTCCGATACTCTCCAGATCCCGTGTGATGGAAATCATGGCATAGATTGTCTGGGTCTGGGTTCCGGTCACAGCCTCCCTGCCAATACGGAACAGAAAGTCCCCTGTCACCTTATCAAGATAGTCCAGCTCCTTTTCCCGGAAAACAAGACCCTCCAAAAGACTCAGACGGGGATATTCACTGTCCTTCCTTGGTTTTCTTGCCACAAAAAGAATACCCGCATCCCTTACCATAATCTCCAGAAGACCAGCCATCCTCGCAATCTCATGGCGTGCCATTTCCACGGCCACATCCGGAGAAACAATCTTTGCATTCTCCAGCGGGCTTGTGAAGGCAGGCAGAAGATCCTTTTCTTTCTTTTCCGGCACAATCCATTCTATGAAACGGGCAAAAAAAGCGGTGAAGGGCAGAAAAATCAGGGCCAGCCCCACATTGAAAAAGGTATGAATATTAGCAACCTGCCGGGCCATTCCTCCCCCGGCAGACTCCACCAGAGAGCCAAAACCAGCCAGAAAAGGCAGGCAGACCAGTACACCTGCAATCTTGAACACCGCATGGGCTGCAGCCACACGCTTGGCCTCCCTGCCCCCGGCAAGCCCCGCAAGGATGGCCGTAACACAGGTCCCAATATTGGAGCCAAGGATAATGGGCACTGCAGCATCAAGACCAACCAGCCCCTGCTCTCCAAGGACGATGAGGATACCCACAATGGCCCCGCTGCTCTGGATCAGGGCCGTCACCGCAATACCCGCAAGAATTCCCAGAACGGGCTGGGAAAGGCTTTGAAGAAAGGCAATGGTTCCCGGATCGGAGCGCAAAGGAACCATGGCGTCACTCATCAGCTTCATGCCATAAAAAAGCACACCGAACCCCAGAAGAATACGGCCGAAATCCCTTGCCTTTTCACCCCGGCCCAGCAGTTTAAGGAGAAAACCCAGCCCTACCATGATCAGGGCATAATCCGTCACCTTGAAGGCAATAAGCTGGGCCGTGACAGTGGAACCAATGCCTGAACCCAGAATCACCCCAAGGGTCTGGGGAAAACGCATCAGCTCCGACTGCACCAGTCCGACAAGCATCACGCTGGTGGCACTGGAGGACTGGACCATCATGGTGACGAAGGCTCCGACACCCAGTGCCCGAAAAGGGCTTCGGGTCAGGCTTGCCAGCCCTTCCCGCATGCGGGAGCCTGCCACCCGCTTCATGCCCTCACTCATCAGTTCCATGCCGTAAAGAAAAAAAGCAATCCCCCCAAAAAGCCCCAGAAGCACAGGTCCCCAGTCAATGGCACTGCCGGACTCAGGATGCCAGTCAAATGCCAGGGCGGGAACAGCCAGGAGCATCATCAGGATAAACAGGCCTGCAAAACCAGAGAGCAGTCGGTGTCCATATATTTTTTTATTGAAAACAGATAAAAGAGACAAAATGATGTACCCTGTCAAAAAAGTCATAAAGATCAGCCATCAGAACAGGAGAAGAAGATAAACACAGATTGGCATAAATTGAAAAAGAAAAAATCTGTGTCTTTCTGTTCGCATTTATGATTCAACCGGATAAAGGCCTCTGCCACAGAGTGTTTTTTCAAAAAATGCGGCAGCCGGACAAAACATCCGCAGGCTGTTTTTTACAACACATAAAAAGTACCGGAAAAAAATCAGATATGACCAAGACAAAAGCTTCAATTTTTTCTGGCTTTACTGCCGTTATCACTGCAGCTCTTCTCTGGGCAGCTTCAGGCTCCTTTGCCAAATATCTTTTCAATGCAGGCCTCTCCCCCTTTGACCTGGTACAGATCCGGCTGACCGTGGCTGTTTTCTGTATCGCCGTCTTTCTGCTTTTCAGGTCTCCTGAGAAAATGCTAATTCCCATAAAAAAGCTTCCCCAATATCTTTTTCTGGGAGTTTTCGGTATGGCGGCCATGCAGGCCACATATCTTCTGGCCATCAGCCGCATTCAGGTGGCCGCAGCCATCCTGCTGCAATATCTTGCACCTGTCCTCATTGTCATCTGGCAGGTGCTGTTTCAACAAAAACACCCGTCCTCCCGTGTTATCATGGCCCTCTGCGCCGCCGTCGCCGGTTCTGCCCTGGTGCTGGATCTGGCATCCATGAATTTCAAGGCCATGAGCGGTATCGGAATCCTTGCAGGTCTAGGCGCAGCCCTGACCTTTGCCATCTACTCCCTGGCCGGAGAAGCCAGAATGAAAGAGGAAGGCCCGGAAACCGTTGTATTTTACGCCATGCTCATTGCAGCCATCCTCTGGAATATTCTTCGGCCTCCATTCTCAGGGTTTACTGCCCTTGGCAACGACATCCCAACCTGGGCTCTGGCTCTGGCCATTGGCTGCTTTGGAACGGCCCTGCCTTTTTTTCTTTACCTTTACGGCGTCCGCATCATCGGCGCATCCCCGGCCAGTATCACCGGCACCCTGGAGCCTGTTTTCGCAGGTATCCTCTGCTTTTTTCTACTGGCCGAAATCTTCAATACCCTGCAACTTTCCGGAGCCATACTGGTAATCACCGCTGTAATTCTTCTGCAGCTTCCGGACAAAAGGAATCTTTCATACCATGCGCAGAACCCGTCTTCATAAGCAGATACGCAGGCAGCTCCTTGAAAAAAAACAGGAGTTTTTCGTTATATGCCCTCCCGGATTTGAAAAGGAGTGTGAACAGGAAATTCAGACACTTTTTCCGGATACAGGCCCCATGAAAACAGAAAAAGGGGGCATCCTGTTACAGGCCCCCCTTACCTTTGCCCCGGAAGCCAACCGCCGACTCAGGACAGCTTCCAGAATTCTCATGCGTATGGCCAGATTTACGGCCACAGATTTTAAAGGCTTTCAAAAAAATCTGGCAGAAATTCCATGGCACCTCTACTTTCCCGAAGGCCCAATTCCCCAAATCCGTGTTCTCTGCCACAAATGCCGACTTTATCACAGCGATGCCATTGCCCAGAGAATCAGGGATCTGCTTTCAGCAAAAAAATACGGAGAATCCGGAGCCCCCTGTGCCCAGGGAAAACCCGTTCCGGGACTTTACGTCCGGGGAGAAAAGGACCGCTTCACCCTTTCCGTAGACAGCTCCGGCCCCCTTTTATATCTAAGGGGCCTGAAAACATCAGGAAGCAAAGCCCCCCTCAGGGAAAACCTTGCGGCAGCCATCCTCATGGCATCCGGATATACACCGGAAGTTACATTGGTTGATCCCATGTGCGGATCAGGCACCTTTTCCATGGAAGCCGCCCTAATGGCCTCTGCCGTTGCACCGGGCAGCTTCAGAAATTTTGCCTGGGAAAACTGGCCTGCCTTTCTCGTGGCACCCTCTGTATGGGAAGAAGAGCAGGTCCAGCAAATATCTGCTCCGATTTTTGCCAGTGATGTACAGGAAAAGGTTCTGACGGACTTCAAAGAAATCTGTCTGCAACATTCATTTTTTCAAAACATTCAGATACAGAAAGCGGACTTTTTCTCCATAGAGCCACCGCAGGGAGAACCGGGACTCATCATGCTAAACCCTCCCTACGGGCTGCGCATGGGCACAAAAAAAGAAGCCGGTATTTTAAACCGGCGGCTGGCAGATCACCTTCAGAAAAAATGGCAGGGATGGCATACGGGCATTCTTATACCCGGAGAACAGGGAATCCCTCCGGAATTTTCCCGCCTTCAGCGAACAAATTTCCAGCATGGAGGCCTTCCCATGCAACTTTTTACAGGAAAAACAGAGCTTATAAATCTTCACAAGCCTTAATTGCAAAAACAAATCAAAACCACAGCTCCATACCAGTCATGGCTGTAATTACAGCAGCTTCGTACTGTTGCAAGGCATCCTGGCTATTTGCAAGTGACGTTGCAATGGTTTCGGATTCCGACACTCAAGCCATAAACCCAAAGCCTGCGATGAAAACAATGGGCTTTTGCAAGCTTGAGTGCCGGAGTGCTAATAGAAGCAGCAAACTGTCTGAGTCGCAACAAATACAGCGTGTTCATCCTGCCTGTGGCGGGGAGTTTTTGCCGCTTCCGCACAGGGAAAGCAGCTCTAAGAATAAGTGCGTCACGGGCAAATAGCTTTTGGTGCCTGTGCATCTGCCTGACAGGTAATGAAGTTAGAAAATTGTGCTGAACGATTACAAAGACCACAAGCTTTAAGGGAGGGTCTCAGGCCGAAACCGCTTCCAGTCGTTCCAGAAGGCTGTCCGCCTCCTCCATGGTCCTAACGAGATGGGTGGGGTAGCCAGCCTCAAGACTCCCAGCCTCGAACTGCACGTGCTCGGGAAGTGCCTGTCGCCTCTCCACCCTCACAGCCCTTGCAATGCCTGCATCCTTCAGCACCTTCTGCACCTGAAAAATTAGTTCTTCTCCGGCATCTCCAATGCGCCGATACTCCCGGAGATCCGTTATGCAGGAAAATCCGGGAGACAAGGCAGGCAATATGGCTTCCACCTCATCCAGAAGGCCATGAATCTCTTCATGGGATTCCAGAACTCCGATGACAATGTACAAACGATTATTTTTTGCATCCGCATGTACCGAAAGCATAATCCACCTATAATATTCAACGGTTTATAGTAAATGCCCTTTTCCACAAAAAGGCATTTGCAGATCCTAACCCATTGCAGCGCACAAAACAAGGTTCATTCGTCAGCTTGAACCATTCTGTTTAACTGCAGACCTTGCTTTATGACAAAAACCCTAACACGGCTGCGTTACCAGCGAATAAAACAATACTCTCTATTTCCGAAACGAGGGTCTCATGTAAACCTCTCAGAATCTACGGGCAGGGCAGCTGCCCGTAAAATAATGACTGCGTCAAACTTATCATCTGATTTCTTTTTTACGGGAACTCACTTGCAGTATCCCGATGAAGGATTTATTATTGACATTAATAAAAAAAGACCTTTTAAAGCAGAATTGACAAAACATAAGAGAATTAAATTCAATCATGATATTCTTGCCCTTGGAATGAACTCCCCATACCAGAAACTTTTTAGCATACAGACCAAACACAAATCCGAAAGGAGGCTGTGATCTCCGCTACTGACGGTGATCCGACCCATGACTTTCCATCTCATACTTCTTTTTATCTGTCTTTTGCTTTCAGGTTTTTTTTCCAGCTCGGAAACAGCCCTTTTTTCCATTTCCAGGGCCAGAGCCCATCACATGGCCAAGGAAGGGGGGCGAGCCGACAAACTGATCCTTGAAATGAAAAGCAGGCCCCACCGCCTGCTGGCAACAATCCTCATCGGCAACAACCTTGTCAACGTTGGAGGTTCGGCCATTGCCACAGCCCTTGCCATCCAGCAGTTTGAAAGCAATGCCATCGGTATAGTCACCGGTATCATGACCCTGATGCTGCTGATCTTCGGGGAAATCATACCCAAATCCCTGGCCACCCAGAACAATCTTCTCATTGCCCGCCTGGTAATCTTTCCCATTCGCTGGTTTTCCTTTATCTGTTACCCTTTGATTTTTCTTCTGGATTTTGTACCCCTGCTCACAGGACGGCTGCAGCGCCTGCCCACCATCACCGAAGAAGAACTCATTTCCATTGTGGAGGTAGGCGAAGAAGAGGGTGAAATCAAGGAAGAGGAAAAAGAATTTATACGCAATATTTTTGATTTCGATGATATACCTGCCTACAACATCATGACAC
Source organism: Desulfobotulus mexicanus (assembly GCF_006175995.1). NCBI lineage: Bacteria > Pseudomonadati > Thermodesulfobacteriota > Desulfobacteria > Desulfobacterales > Desulfobacteraceae > Desulfobotulus > Desulfobotulus mexicanus. The sequence goes on along the minus strand of NZ_VDMB01000015.1, from coordinate 39,827 downwards.
CCAGAAGGGATATGTTTGTGGCGGATCTGGAAGAAAAACCTGATCTTCCGGCTATTCTGGCATCGGGTTTTTCCCGCGTCCCCCTCATCGAGGGCAGCCTTGACGAAGTGGTAGGAGTCATGCACGTGGGCGACATATTCCGCTTTCAGACCACCCATGGCCGGCTGCCGGATTTCAGGGAAATCATGCGCAAACCCTATTTCATCCCTGAGTCCAAAAAAATCGATACCCTGCTGACCCAGTTCAAGGCCAGAAAACAGCACATGGCCATTGTGGTGGATGAGTACGGCGGAGTTTGCGGTCTTGTAACCCTGGAAGATGTTCTGGAAGAGATTGTAGGAGAAATTTCCGATGAATCGGACAAGGACGAAGTTCTGATAAAGGAAGTGGCTGAAAAAGAGTGGGTGATTCTGGGTAAAATCCCTGTGGAGGATGTGAACAGGGTAATACCCGAAACCCTGCCCGAATCCCCGGACTACGATACCCTTTCAGGCTTTCTCCTGCACCACATCGGCCGTATCCCCAGCGAAGACCAGACCTTTGTGGTGGCTTCCTACATGATCAGCGTCATGACCATGGACGGCAACCGCATTCTGAAGCTGCGGGTCAAATATGCGCCTCCCGGTATGGCCGCAGCGGAAGAAGAAGATCAGTCCAGCACCCTTCCTTCCTCCACGCCATGACAGGCCACCTGCACACCTGAACTTAAAGCCAGAAGCCGGGGAACTTCCCTGCGGCAGCGCTCATTGGCATAAAGACAGCGGCCATGGAAAACACAGCCCGAAGGCAAAAGAATGGGGGTTGGGACTTCTCCCTTAAGCTTGATATGCTGGGGTTTTTTCTGACCCAGCTTCGGAATGGCGGAAAGAAGCGCCCTTGTATAAGGATGCTTTGCCGTTTCAAAAAGATTGGCCGCCGGAGCCACCTCACAAAGTGTTCCCAGATACATCACCGCCACCCGGGTGGACACATGGGCCACCACGGAAAGGTCATGGGTAATAATCATATAGGTCAGACCCCGCTGCTCTCTGGCCTCCATGAGAAGATTCAGAATCTGCGCCTGAATGGACACGTCCAGAGCGGATATGGGTTCGTCCGCCACAATGAACTCAGGATCCACCATCAGGGCCCGTGCAATGGAAACCCGCTGACGCTGTCCCCCGGAAAACTCATGGGGATAACGCTCACCCCACACAGGATTCACCCCCACCTGCTCCATCACTTCTGCCACCCTGTCCTTCACCTCACCCTCGGAGATGGAGGGTTGATGAAAACGCAAAGGCTCTTCAAGGGTCTGCCGTACCGTCATGCGGGGGTTCAGGGATGCGTAAGGGTCCTGAAAAATCATCTGCATTTTTTTACGGTGTACCAGCATCTGCGAGCTGTCCAGGGTATCGATGCGGGTATTTTCATAGTAGATTTCCCCGGAATCAGGAGCATAAAGCCCCATAACCGTACGGGCCAGAGTGGACTTTCCGCAGCCTGATTCTCCCACAACGCTCAGGATCTCTCCCGGCTCTATGGCAAGGCTCACATCATTGATGGCATGCACTTTTTTCTGTTCCAGCCGGGGACGAAACCCCTTGAAACGAAGCTGTTCCAGAAATCCACCGGATATATCAAAATGCTTGACCACCTTGTTCAGGGTCACAAGGGCTGATTTTTCAAGCATGAGTTCTTCCTTCCTTCATATAGACAGCATCATAACAATAAAAAACAAGGTCACACACCCACCATATGACAGGCCACCAGCCGCTGAAAAGCGCCCCTCTTCAAAAGCTCAGGCACTTCCTGACGACAGATTTCCTCTGCCCTTTCACAACGGGGATTAAAGGCACATCCCTTTGGAATTGCAGAAAGATTGGGCATGGATCCGGGAATCTGATACAACCTGCTGCCGGGTTCCCTGCTGCCGGGTAAAGCCCGGATAAGACCCTGAGTATAGGGATGCTGGGGTCTGGCCACAATATTTTCCGTAGAGCCTGTTTCCACGATTCTGCCCGCATACATTACGGCAATCTTTTCCGTCACCTGACTCACCACCCCCAGATCATGGGTAATGAGAATCATGGCCATATCCTTCAGGGTACAAAGCTCCAGAAGAAGATCCATGATTTCAGCCTGAATGGTCACATCCAGAGCCGTGGTGGGTTCATCAGCAATGATGAGATCCGGGTCCGTGAGGAGGGCAATGGCAATAACGATGCGCTGACGCATGCCCCCTGAAAACTCATGGGGATACTGACGCAGCCGGGCTTCTGGGGAAGGTATGTGCACGGCCTGCAGCTTCTCCACGGCAAGGGCTTCTGCGGAAGCACGGGAAATCTTTCTGTGGGCCATGAGACCTTCTGTCATCTGATCCCCGATGGTCATGACAGGATTCAGGGTCATCATGGGATCCTGAAAAATCATGCTGATGCGGTTTCCCCGAACTGAACGCATCTCCTCAGGCGTAAAAGCCGCCAGATCCCTTCCCCGGAAAAGAATACTTCCTCCGGCAATGTAACCCGGCTTGCTGATGAGATTTAAAATGGAAAAACCCGTCACGGACTTTCCCGCCCCGGATTCTCCCACAAGCCCCATTCGCTCACCCTTTTCAAGGATAAAGCCAATGCGGTTAATGGCGGTCAGATCTCCGGAACGCAGGGCAAAACGCACCTCAAGCTCCCTGATTTCAAGCAGATGATTCATAAAGACTATCCCTTGTAAAGCTTGGGGTTAAGCACATCACGCAACCAGTCCCCCAAAAGATTGATCACCAGCACCAGCAGCACCAGCAAAAAACCCGGAAACAGGGTAATCCACCAGGATCCGGAAAAAATGTACTCAAAACCGGAATTGATGAGGGAGCCTAAGGAAGGACGGGTCACGGGCATCCCCAGCCCCAGAAAGGAAAGGGCCGCCTCACTCATTACGGCATTGGCCACCTGTACCGTGGAAATAACCAGCACCGGAGACAGGGTATTGGGAAGAATATGCCGAAACATGATACGCATGGAAGGAAGACCGATCACACGGGCCGCCTCCACATACTCCTTTCCCTTTTCCCCCAGCACAGAAGCCCGCACGGTTCTGGCATACTGGGGCCACTCCGCAAGACCGATCACAAGGATCAGAATTGGTACGGCCATCTGCTCATAGCGTCCGGCACCAAAGGCCGTCTGGAATATTGCAGATATGAAAATGGCAACCATGAGGGTGGAAAAGGAGAGCTGCACATCCGCAAGGCGCATGAGAAAGGCATCCACCCTTCCTCCCGCATAACCCGCCACAAGGCCGATGAAGATCCCCAGCACTGCCTGCAACACCACAGCACCCAGCCCGATGAGAATGGACACCCGCATGCCGTACATCATGGTGGAAAGCAGATCCCTGCCCTGAATATCCGTTCCCAGAACAAATCTGGTTTCTCCTTCATCCATCCAGGCCGGAGGAAGGTTGGAATCCATGATGTCTATGGTGGCTGTGTCATAGGGATTGTGGGGGGCTGTCCAGGGTGCGGAAAAAGCCATCACCAGAAGCAGCAAAAAGATAACAAAACTTGTTACCGCCACCTTGTCTCTTTTGAAACTGTATAGAAAATAGGAATCTTTGAATGCCTGCCAGCGTGTCATTTATTGCCTGCCTGATACCCGAACCTTGGGGTTAACAATACCGTAGAGAATATCCACCAGGGTATTCACCACCACAAAGAGAAAGCCCACCACCATAAGGTAGGCCACCAGAAGAGAGGTGTCCGCACGCTGCACCGCCTCCAGAAACATAAAACCCATGCCATGCCACTGAAATACCGTTTCCGTGAGAATGGTAAAGGCAATCATGGTGCCGATCTGCACCCCCCCCACGGTAATAACGGGAAGCAGGGTATTTCTGAAACCATGCACCAGCCACACCCTGATCTTCGAAAGCCCCTTGGCATGGGCAAACTTGATATATTCCGTTTCAAGTACTTCCATCATTTCCGAACGGATCAGACGGATGAAAAGGGGCAGCATAATGGAAGAAAGGGCAATGGAGGGCAAAATAAGGTGCAACCAGCCATCTACGGTAAGCATACCCGTCTGCCAGCCACCCACCATGACCAGATCCCCCCGCCCGTATGAGGGCAGCCAGCCCAGAATCACGGAGAAAAGATAGATCAGAAGGATAGCAGTAAGGAAAACAGGTATGGAAACCCCCACAATACTGCCACCCATGATGATTCTTGAGAAAAAACTTCTGGGCCGTATGGCGGCATACATACCCAGAGGAATGGAAAAAACCACGATAATCACCCCGGCGCAGAATACAAGCTCCAGCGTGGCGGGCATCTTGGCCAGAATCACATCCAGTGCTGGTTTTTTAAAGAAAAAGGACTGGCCCAGATCTCCTTTAAGAATACCCTTTAAAAAACGGAGATACTGTACATGAAATGGATCATTCAGGCCCAGTTCATCCCGCAGGGCCTCACGTTCTGCAACGGAGACACTGACGCCCACCAGATCCCTAACAGGATCTCCAATCTGATGCCGGATTGAAAAACCCAGAAGACTGATCACCAGCATGACAAACACCGCCTGACTGATCCGGCGCACAAGGAATGCAAACATGAAAACAACCTGAAGGCTTAGGGGTTCATACCACCGCCCGGACACTATCCGGACGAAAAACATAAAAACATAACACAAAAATGCAAAGATGTTCAGTCCGTTTTTTACGGCCCTCAAAATGGATAAGACCGCCCGGTGAAGATCCGTTTATCCGGTTTGAGTGCTGAAAAAAACAAAGACACAGGAAAAAGAACAGGCCTCCTTCCATGTGCCTTGCCGAAAGCCTTTTTATTGTAATTATTCAGCACAGTTTATTCCAAACTACCAAGGCTGTAGTTGCAGCAGCTTCGTACTGTTGCAAGGCTCCGTGGCTATTTGCAAGTGACATTGCAATCGTTTCGGATCAGAGCTTTGAAGGCCTGTGCATCTGTCTTGCAAGCATGGTACTTGGAAAACTGTGCTGAACAGTTACTTTTTATTTAACCACAAGATCCCCGAAATAGGGGAAATCCTGTACATTCACAATCTTTTCAATTTCAAGATTTTTTCTGGCAGCCCAGGAAAGATCCTGCCAGTGCAAAGGAACAAAGGCCGCATCATCATAAAGAATCTGCTCGATTTCCCTAAGCATGGCATTGCGCTTTTCCATGTCCGTTTCCGTCTGACAGGCCAGGGTCAGCGCATCCACCTTCGGGTTGCAATAATTGCCGGAGTTGTACTGACCATAGCCAGTTTCAACATTGGGACACATGGCAAGGTACTCCGTAAAGTTACCGGAGTCTTCCGTATCTGAATGCCATCCGATGAGCTGAATATCCGCCACCTGGGCATCAAATTCATCCCAGTACTGGGCCTTGGGCATGGTCTGGAGATTCACCCTTATATTGATACGGGCCAGCATGGGCACAATGGCTTCTGCAATTCGGGCATCATTAACATAGCGATCATTGGGGGCTATCATGGTAACTTCAAAGCCCTTTTCATAACCGGCTTCCTTCATCAGCTTCCGGGCCTTGTCCAGATCATAACGGGGAACCAGTTTTTCATTATAACCGGAATAACCTTTGGGGCTCTGCTGCCCAGCCACCGTGGCACGCCCCCGCATGATGCGGTCCACAATGCCCTTGTTGTTCACCGCATAGACAATGGCCTGCCTGACCCTTGCATCCTGGAATTCAGGCCTGCGCTTCTGGTTCATCTGCAGCATGATAATGCGGGTACCTGACATGGTGACAAGCTTCACATCATTATGACGCTCAATCCGGTCCTGATCCTGGGGAGGCACGGGAACAATAAAGTCCACATCTCCGGAAAGCAGGGCAGCCACACGGGTAGCATCATTACGTATGGGGGTCAGAATCATCCGGGAAACATTTCCCGGAGAATTTTTATCCCAGTATCCTTCAAAACGATCAAAAACCGTACGGACCCCGTGCTGACGGGCAGTTACCATGAAGGGGCCTGTACCCGAAGCATTGACATTGGCAAAACTGGGGCCGGTCTTGTTAATAAGCCCTTTGGACTGCCCCTGCGCATCGGTGCCTGTGTAAAAAACACTGTCCATGGGGAAAATATAGGTGGCAAGGCTTAAGACCAGACCATAGGGCCGGTCCGTGATAAGGTCCACCGTATGATCATCTACAGGACGGGCTTCCACAAAGGCCTCAAACAAACCCCGAAAATCCTGACTTTCCTTGAGCCGGTTCATGGTCCAGGCCACGTCTTTGGCAGTAAAGGGATTTCCTGAATGAAATTTTACCCCTTTGCGCAGATGAAAACGCATGGTAAGATCATCAATACGTTCCCATTTTTCCGCAAGACGGGGCTCATACTCCATTTCCTGGGTCCAGCGAACCAGAGGATCAAAGACCTGATGGGAATACATCAGCATACCACCGGAAAGCTGCATGTGGGGATCCAGGGACACCGGATCCGAGTCAAAAGCCAGTTTTATTTCCTTTGCAAATAAAGAACCCGCACCGAAACAGACCAGGGCCAGGGTGCATATAATGGTTAAACCAATCTTTTTCATCATGCCTCCATACACAATTTTAGGGGTAACAAGGGGTAAGCCTTTCTCATCTACCTATATTTTTTGCATATATCCTTTCAGACCCGAAGGGTCAAGTCCAGATATTTTTCTTAGTGCATAACAGAAACTTATTTCTTCAAAACTTCACCAAAAACATTATGAAACGTTTTAAGACAAAAACATAACCACTTGCTTTTCAAGACAATACTCGTGACTAACATCCAAAAAACAGATTTTTTTTTCTGGTCAGTCCGAAAAAAGTTGAATTTCAAAAATCCTTGGGATAGCTTTTTTATGATTTTATCACTTGGGCACCAAAAGAGTCAAAATCTATAGTTTCAAAATGTTTCATTCCATACTAAAATGCAATATCAACCCTAGTTTCAAGGAGGGACAAGGTGATACCCACAGACAGCCCCCCCAAACCCAGCAAAGGCCCCGCCCTGCTACTCACATGGTGCGTCCTAATGCTGACATGGATGCTTCTTTCCGGGATGTTCGATCTTTTTCATCTGGGACTGGGTGCCATTTCCTCAGCCCTTGTGGCTTGGTTTTCCCATGATCTGCTTTTCCCCAATGGCCTGAAAGGACACAGTCCTGCCCTCTGGTACCGCTTCTTCTTATACATCGGCTGGCTCCTCTGGCAGATTCTCCTGTCAGGCATCCACGTTCTTAAACTGGTGTTTCATCCTGATCTCAAAGAAAAAATAAACCCCCATATCATCCGCTTCCAGACCCGGATACAAAATGAGACCGGGAAGGTGACCTTCGGCAATTCCATTACCCTGACACCGGGAACCATAACCCTTTCCATTGCATCCTCTGGCAGGTTCACCGTCCACGCCCTGGACAGACAATCAAGTGAGTCCCTGCCCGGTGAAATGGAGCAACGCATCGCCCGGACCTTTGGAGAATAAACATGTTCATAGACACCCTTTTCAATACTGCAGCCATCTTTATAGCCATGGCAATGGCTGCGGGTCTTTACCGTGCCGTACGGGGGCCAACAAGCCTTGACCACATCATCGGCGTCAATGCCATCGGATCAAAAACCACCCCTCTTCTGATCATCATTGGTGTCATGTATCAGCGGGTGGACATGCTTGTGGACATTGCCCTGGCCTACGCCATGCTCAACTTCATTGCCGTACTGGCTGCCTCCCGCTATTTTCAGAAAAGACGGGGATTGCACGAGGATCCAGCGCCCCCTTCACAAAACCCGGACAAAGGATAAGGACCATGATTATTTTTGACATTCTCATTGCCCTGCTCCTGATAGCGGGCTGCATCTTTGTTCTGGGAGGTGCTTTGGGCATTCTGCGCATGCCGGACTTCTATACAAGGCTTCATGCAGCCAGCCTTCTGGATACCACAGCCCTTGTATGCCTGCTGGGAGCTGCCCTACTCTATGTACTGTCGCAGCACCCTGACATGCACGGCATCATCACAAGCCTGAAAATTATTCTCATTGCCGTTTTTGTCTTTATTACCAGCCCCACAGCCACCCACGCCATAGCAGATGCCGGCAGACGGGCGGGGATGAAACCATGGACCCGCCACGACGGAGGGAAAAGCCCATGATCACCCTTGATATCATAGTCTTCACCCTTATTATCTTCTGCGCCATTGGAGCCCTTACAGTGAAGGATCTCATGGCAGCCGCCATTGTTACCAGTGCATACAGCTTTCTAATCTGCCTGCTGCTGGCCGTCATGGGGGCTGTGGATGTGGCCTTTACCGAAGCAACCGTAGGGGCCGGTGTCAGTACAGTCTTTTTTGTTGCAACGGTTTTCCAGACCACAAGGAGGACCAAAGATTGAAAAAACTAGCCCTTATACTTTGTGTTTTTGCTGGCGGAATCCTCTTAATAAACGCACACTATCTGCCCATGTGGGGAGATCCTGAATCACCTGCCAGTGCGCACCTGTCCCCTTTTTTTATTGAAAATGCCTATGCGCATACCAATGCTCCCAACATGGTGGCCGTAGTGCTGGCTGACTATCGCTCTTATGACACCATGTTTGAGGCAGCTGTTGTTCTCGCTGCCGGACTGGCATGCTTTTTTCTGCTCCGCTCAAGGGGCAAGGGCAGAAAAGGCGGACCGCACTACTACAGACATATTCCAACAGGCGCAACTATTCGAATTGATGAAAAAGGAAAGCTCCCCCGCGAGGATTCCAAAGCATTCAGGCCCATAGACGCACTATGGACACCCTATGACCCGATAATAAGAACCACATGCCGCTGTCTCATTCCTTTTCTTCAGATATATTCCCTCTATGTGCTGGCCCATGGTCATTACAGTCCCGGAGGCGGATTTCAGGCAGGTGTTGTTCTTGGAGCCACAATAATTCTGCTGGCCATCAGCCACAACCTGAAAACATCCATCCAGCGCATGAGCGAACGCACAGCCGCCCTCTGGTCCATCATCGGAGTGGCCATATTCGCAGGTACCGGCCTTATATGTCTTCTTCTTGGCATGGATTATCTCAATTATGAGATTCTGGCTCCTTTCCTCCTGAGCGATGCAGTCATGGCACGGTCCCACAGCATTCTTATTGTGGAAATCGGAGTGACTATGGCAGTCATGGCCGTTATGGTCTGGATCTACTACAACCTGTCTTCCGCAGGACAGCAGGACGAGGGACTCTGAAAATGGACGCTGTTGCCTATTTTGTCGGAAAATACAACTACTGGGGCTGTATCTTCCTTTTCTTTCTTGGAATGTACGCCATGATTTCCAAAACAAACCTTGTGAAAAAGATTATCGGACTGTTTATTTTTCAAACATCCATCATCCTTTTTTTTATATCCGCATCCTTCAAGCATGATGCCACCCTGCCCATTCTTATGGAGGAAAGCAAGGGAGCCATTGACCCTGTAATGTACCTGAACCCCCTGCCCCATGTTCTCATGCTTACGGCCATTGTAGTTGCCGTGGCAACCCTGGGCGTAGCCCTGACTCTGACTGTAAAGGTCTATAGAATATACGGTACCCTCGAGGAAGATGAAATTAACCGTGTCATTCAGTCCCACTGAAGCGGCACCTTAAAAGCGCTTTTCAGCGCATATGGATCCGATTATGATGGAATTCAGTCAACATTCTCCCGTCCTTGTTGTCATGGCCCCCTTTCTCTGGGGTATGGCCTCGGCTGCCGCCGGATGGGCCAACCGTAAATGGGCCTTTCCCCTTGCCCTCATTGGCCTTGTTTCAGGTCTTGCTGCCGCAGTGCATATGCTCATCACAACGGCAAAGGGCGAAATTCTGGTTTATCATATGGCAGGATGGATACCCCCCTTTGGTATCGCCTACCGCATCGACACCTTCAGTGCCATTATCCTTGTAACCATAATGGCCGTAGCCCTTATCAATCTTGTGGCATCAAAGACAAAGGCTGAAAAGGATTTTGCCGAAAAGACCCCTGCCTGGTATGCACTTTATGTGTTCTTTGTATCCGGCCTTGCAGGCATGGTTGCAACAGAGGATTTATTCAATCTTTATGTTCTTCTGGAAATTGCATCCCTTTCTGCCTATGCACTTATAGGTATGGGACACAACCGGGCACCCTTTGCTGCACTGAACTATCTCCTGATGGGCACCATAGGGGCAAGTTTTTACCTCATGGGTGTAGCCTACATCTACATTGCCACAGGTTCCCTGAACATGACGGATATTGCCATCATCCTTCAGGATATGGGACCCAACCCAACCATCACCATGGCCTTTGCCCTCTGCATCACAGGTGTTTTGGCTAAAATGGCAGCATTCCCGGTTCATGGCTGGCTTCCCAATGCCTACACCTACGCTCCGGATGCCACCACCAATGTTATGGCAGCCCTGACAACCAAGGTCAGCATCTACATCATGATCAGGCTTGTTCTGTCAGTTTTCCCGCTTTCTCTGGCCTTTGAAACGGGAATAATTGCCGACGCCATGGTCTGGCTTGCCACCATCGGTATCTTTGCGGGTGCCTTCATGGCCCTTGCCCAGAAAAGCTTCAAAAGAATGCTCACCTACATCATTATTGTTGAAGTCGCTTATATGGTGGGTGGCTTCTGGCTGGGTAACAGGGCTGGCATGACAGGAGCCATGCTCCACATTGTCAATGATGCCGCCATGACCCTCTGCGTATTCATGGTAGCCGCCAACATACGTGCAAAAAAAGGTGCAGATGCCTTCTCAGATCTCAAGGGGCTCTTCCAGACCATGCCCTTTTCCATGGGAGCACTGGTCATTGCCGGCCTTGCAATCATAGGCATTCCACCCACCTGCGGTTTTTTCAGCAAATGGTATCTCATATCAGGCGGTATCGAAGCCGGGCACTGGGGTTTTGTAGTCGCCCTGCTTTCCGCCAGCATAATCAACGCCATTCTATTTTTCAAAGTTTTTGAAATTGCTTTCTTTGAAACACCGGACGACACCTGCGACCACTACTCCAAAGAACATGACAACAGGGATCATGGTCACCACGGACCTCCCGTCCTTGCAATGGCTGAAGCTCGTTTATCCATGGTAATCCCCCTTATTATTGTGGCACTGACCCTCCTGGCACTGGGCTTTTTAACAGGAGGCATTGTAAACCTTTTTATTAACCCGACGATTCCCGGACAGGTACTCTGAATATGGAAACCTTATACAGCATAACGCCTCTCCTTGCACTTCTGGTGTCGCTGGCAGTCGTCCCGGCCATTGTATCCAGCAAAAATATAAATGCCAGAGAGGCCTGGACTTTTGCAGCCGCCTTTATAAAATTTGGCCTCGTTATTTCCATGGCTCCCTTCATCCTTCAGGGTGGAACCATACATTTCACCATTGCCGAAGTAATTCCCGGCGTACCCATAGCCCTCAGGGTGGATGCCTTTGGTATGCTTTTCGCTCTGGTCTCATCTTCCCTCTGGATAGTAACCTCCGCTTACTCCATTGGTTATATGAGGGGCCTTGACGAACACAGCCAGACCCGTTACTTCAGCTTTTTTGCCATCTCTCTTTCCGCCACCATAGGTGTTGCCTTCTCAGCCAACCTCTTAACCATGTATCTTTTCTATGAGATGCTGAGCTTTGCCACCTACCCCCTTGTTGCCCATAACCAGGATCATGAAGGAAGGGTATCAGGCAGAAAATATATAGCCTATCTTCTCGGCGCATCTGTACTTCTGGCATTCCCGGCGATGCTTTATGTCTATGTCCAGGCCGGAACTCTGGACTTCACCGCAGGGGGAGTTCTTTCCCCTGAGACCGGCAAAAGCACCCTGCTGGTACTGGCCCTGATGCTTACCTTCGGCTTTGCCAAGGCAGGTATCATGCCCCTTCACTCCTGGCTCCCCGTAGCCATGGTGGCACCCACGCCTGTCAGCGCACTGCTCCACGCAGTTGCTGTTGTAAAGGTGGGGGTTTTCTGCGTATTCCGGGCTCTCACCGGGACCCTTGGCACCAGCCCCCTTTCCGATGCTGGCATTGGCACCATAATTGCTATACTTGCCAGCATAACCATACTGGTTTCCTCACTGATGGCCTTGAGCCAGAATGAGCTTAAAAGACGACTGGCCTTTTCCACGGTGGGCCAGCTCTCCTACATTATATTAGGCGTAGCCCTGCTAACCCCTGCAGCCCTTCAAGGTGCCATGATGCATATCACCATGCATGCATTTGGAAAAATAACCCTCTTTTTCTGTGCAGGTGCTATTTTTGTTGCCTCAGGAAAAAAATACATAAGCCAGATGAAGGGTATAGGCAGGCGCATGCCCATTACCATGGCAGCCTTTTTCATCGGAGCCCTTTCCGTAATAGGCCTGCCACCCACAGGTGGCTTTCTTTCCAAGTGGTATCTGGTCATCGGTACCCTGGAATCCGGACAGATCGCATTTTTAGTGGTGCTGCTGGTAAGCTCCATTCTCAATGCAGCCTATTTTCTGCCCATTGTCTACAATGCCTTTTTCTGCCCACCGGAAGAGGATTTATACAAAGATGAAGGTATCAAGGAGTCACCTCCCTGGTGTCTTTATCCGCTGAGCATCACAGCCATAGGCTGCATTGTCCTGTTCTTTTATCCACAGCCTTTTTTCAGGCTGACCCAGCTTGCCGTCACGCAGATAATGGGCGGCTAGCAATGGATGAAACTTATTCTATCATGAGTCCATGTCAATGACATAAAGCACAGGAGTTCTCCCATGTACCAGACCCTATTCGGCAGCGGCATTCCCCCTGCGCTTATTCTAATCGGTGGTGCTCTGTTCATCCCGCTCATGTCCAGAAGTGTCAGATCTTTCTGGATGCTGCTTCTGCCCCTGCTTGCCCTTGCCGTTATTCTCAATACGCCCGATGGCATACACTGGACACTTAAGTTCATGGATTTTGACCTTATTTTCGGTCGCATGGACAGTCTTGCCAGACCCTTTGGAATCATCTTTGCCATTATATGCTTTTTAAGCGTCATGTATGCACTTAAGCTGCAGGATAATGTGCAGCATATATCAGCCCTTTTCTATGCAGGTGGTGCGCTGGGGGTCACCTTTGCCGGTGATCTGCTTTCCCTTTACATCTTCTGGGAAATAATGGCTGTCGCCTCTACCTTTCTCATCCTTGCCAGAAAAAACAAAACAGCCTATGATGCAGCTTTTCACTACATACTCATGCACGTTGCAGGTGGGCTTATTCTTCTGGCTGGCATTATTATCCACTACCAGGCCACGGGTGGAGATCTTTCCTTTACCCGTTTTCATCCGGATCAGGCAGGACTTGCCGAATATCTCATAATGGCAGGATTTCTAGTCAATGCCGCCGCTCCTCCCCTCCATGCCTGGCTTCCGGATGCATACCCTGAAGCAACGGTTACAGGGGCGGTATTCTTAAGTGCCTTTACAACAAAAACTGCTGTATATGTTCTCTGTCGGGCCTTTCCCGGATTTGACATTCTTGCCATCATCGGCGCCTTCATGGCCGTATATGGTGTCATATACGCCCTGATAACTACGGATGCACGACGGATTCTGGCCTATCACATTGTCTGCCAGATAGGATATATGGTTTGCGCCGTAGGCATTGGCACCACCCTTGCCATCAACGGTGCCGTAGCCCACGCCTATACCAATGTCATATACAAAACTCTGCTGTTTATGGGGGCAGGAGCTGTACTCCAGATGGCAGGCAGTGTAAAAATCAAGGAGCTGGGCGGCCTAAGCAAACTCATGCCGCTGACTCTTGCATTCACAATTGTGGGAGGCATTTCCATATCCGCAGCGCCCCTGACCTCAGGATTCATTTCCAAAGATATCATCCTTTCAGCAGCAGACTATTCAGGAAGAAACATTCTCTGGATCATGCTTCTTCTGTCCAGTCTTGGCACCTGGATTTCCGTAGGACTGAAACTTCCTTACTACATCTGGTTTGGAGGCAAAGACACGCCCAGTGAACCATCTGCAAAAGAAGCCCCTGCCTGTATGCTCATTGCCATGGGTCTCACAGCTCTAATGTCCTTTTATCTGGGTTTTTTCCCCGATGCCCTTTACCGCATACTTCCCCATACAATGGACTACACCCCCTATACCCTCAAACATCTTGGCAAACAGCTCCTCGTAATGGCTGTGGGGGTATGGCTTTTTGTTCTCATGGTGAAGGCTGCTAAGAAAAAAGACAAATCCACGGAAAAACCAGCAATCAAACCAGCAGATACAGATATCGCCTTCATTGCAGGCAGCAGCGCATTTTATACAATAATGGACCACAGCCTTAACAGGCTCAATGAAAACACTGAAAAGCTGGTTGCTGAAAAACTGACACCTAAACTGGCGGCTTTTGCCAAAAACATCCCCCTGATACTGACCTTGGCCCCGCTGCGGCCCTTTACGGATAAAAAAACAGAAAAAAAAGTCAAATCAATGTACAGCACTGGCACAACACCCCTTGGCCTGGGCGCTGCTGCTGTGGTTTTTTTACTTATAATCCTTTTCTTTTTCGCAGGCTGATCCACCCTTGCTGCAAGCCGCCCTTCCAGCTGAAGAAAGGCTGCAGCAAACTGGCAACGGAATTTACCTTCCACGAAAGGAAGCCTTGAATGATTACAAGTGAAATCCTAAAAAATTACCCCATACTGGAAAAGCTGACCCACGAAGAACTGGAAAAAATAATACCCCTATGTCATGAAGTACACTTTGAAGAAGGCCAAACCATTTACAAAAAAGAAGATACTGCTGAAACCTTTTTTATGGTTCAATCCGGCCTCGTTCTTATGGAGGAATATCTTCATAAATCCATGACCGTTACCGTCGGAACACTGAAACCGGGGGCTGCCTTCGGCCTCACCGCCATACTGGGAAATACAGGCTACAGCCTTGATGCCGTAAGTGCCGGCAGTACAGAGCTCATTATGATAAATGGCGCAGGCCTCATGAATCTTTTTGAAAAGGACAATACCATAGGCTATAAAATGATGCGGGCCACTGTGACCATTATTCAGGACCGACTTGCCCAGCGAACCCAGCAGTTTATAAGATCCATAGCCACCCATCCGGATATTTATGCCCTGCAGAAAGAAGATTCTTCCCCCTAAAGAACAGGCCTGAACTTTGCTCTGTAACAAAGAGCGGGCTATGCATTAAACCGCATAGCCCGCTCTTGTTTTCCTCTCAACTGTGGCAATACCTACCGTCCTCAGGCTCCTTGATCCGGCTTCCAGATCCAGAAGAAAACCTTTTCTAAAAAGTCCGCTCCTATAACCCCCGGGGCTGCCATCTGAGGCAATGACCCTGTGACATGGAATAAAAAGGGGCAAAGGGTTTCTGCCATTGGCATTGCCCACTGCACGGGAAGCTCCGGGCTGCCCCAGAGCCAGAGCAATATCTTTATAAGACCGTGTTTCTCCGTAAGGAATGGTCAAAAGCGCTTCCCATACCCTCTGCTGAAAAGGGCTTCCTTCCGGCAGAAGAGGCAGGTCAAAATGAGTGCATTTGCCTGCAAGATAATCCAGAAGCTGTTTTTTTGCCTCCTTCAGCAGAGGGACTTTTGATGAAAAAGAAAACATCCTGCCCCCTTCTTCTGCCACAAAAACAAGTTTTTTCAGCCATTTTTCTTCGGAGTCACAAAAAAGAGCAACAGGCCCCAGAACTGTTTCAAAAACAATTTCCCTGAAAGCCTGTTCCATCACCTTCACCAGCCTCGCATCAGGTAATCATGCATGCTGTCTGCCGCTTTTCTGCCCGCCCCCATGGCAAGGATCACTGTAGCTGCACCGGTGACTATATCTCCACCAGCCCATACACCCCGCATAGTGGTCTTGCCGTTTTCAGGATCCGCATCAATGTTTCCCCAGCGGTTCAGGAGAATCTCCGGTTCCGAGCTGGTGAGCAGAGGGTTGGCCCCTGAGCCTACGGCAATGATGGCAAGGTCACAGTCCATGGTGAAATCCGAGCCCTCAACGGGCACCGGCCTTCTGCGGCCCGAGGCATCGGGTTCACCAAGCTCCATGCGCTTGCAGGTAACGGTTTTAAGTTTCCCTTTCTCATCCCCGTCAAAACGAAGGGGGTTGGTGAGGAGCATGAATTCCACACCCTCTTCCTCCGCATGGTGGGATTCCTCAAGACGGGCGGGCATTTCCTCTCTGGATCTGCGATAAACGATTTTTACGGACTCTGCACCCATGCGCAGGGCAGTGCGGGCCGCATCCATGGCCACATTGCCGCCACCGACCACCACCACATTACGGCCCACAACCATGGGGGTATCATAGGCAGGATCATAGGCTTTCATGAGATTGGCACGGGTCAGATATTCATTGGCCGAATAAACTCCGATGAGATTTTCTCCGGGGATGTTCATGAAGCTGGGCAGACCTGCTCCCACACCCACAAAAACCGCATCAAAGCCCTCTTCAAAGAGTTCCTTCACATCCACAGCCCGCCCGACAACGGTATTGCAGACAAGATTGACGCCGAGCTTTTCCAGAGTCTGCACTTCAGACTCCACAATGGCCTTGGGCAGGCGGAACTCAGGAATACCATAAATCAGAACGCCGCCGGGCTTATGAAAGGCTTCAAAAAGGGTAACATCATGACCTTTAAGAACCAGATCGCCTGCCACGGTAAGGCCTGCAGGGCCACTGCCCACCACAGCCACCTTTTTCCCCGTGGATGCCGTTTTTTCAGGCAGGGAACCATCGCCATTCTGCCGCTCCCAATCCGCCAGAAACCTCTCAAGGTTACCTATGGCCACAGGGCTGCCTTTTTTGGCAAGGATACACAAGCCCTCACACTGGCTTTCCTGGGGGCACACCCTGCCACAGACCGCAGGAAGGGCATTTTTCTCCCAGATGGTACGAATACCTTCGGCAAAACGATCCTCTGCTATGGCTTTGATGAATTCGGGAATGGGTACGGCCACGGGGCATCCCTGAACACACTGAGGATTTTTACACTGAATACAACGGGAGGCCTCTTCCCTTGCCATCTCTTCCGTGTATCCCAGAGGTACTTCAAGAAAATTATGACGGCGGACATCCGCTGCCTGCTCCGGCATGGGAAGTCTTTCCTTTTTTTTCTTATCCTTTTCCTGCATGATTCTCCTCCGGCTTTTTTTTGCATCATCATAGCAGATGCCAAAAGCCTGTGAACCGCCTTGCGGTATGATGACGTAAAGTAAATTCTTCCAGTGAAGGTAGCTGTAAGTTCCATTTTCGCTTGCTAAAGCCCATATCACTCAGGCTGATGCACAGGCACCCAGGCTGTTTGCCCGTGACGCAATCTTTTTCGGGAGCTTCTTGCCCTGTGCGGAAGCGGCAAAAACTCACCACCACAGGCAGGATACGCTTTTTGATTACCATAGCAGGCTTGGACACGCTGCCTTTGTGGCGGCTCAGACAGTTTGCCGCTTCTTTCGCACAGGCCTTCAAAACTCTGATCCGAAACGATTGCAATGTCACTTGCAAACAGCCAAGGTACCTTGTGCATGCGTACGAAGCTACTGACATTACAGCGTTAGTATTTCAATCAGCTATGGGGCCGTCTCCATGCGACATTTATGATCCTCCATGGCGGCATTTTCCTCTTCCCTGTAAGCATTTAGACGCTGGGCAAGGCCATCAAAATCAACGGCATGGCCGTCAAACTCAGGACCATCCACACAGGCGAACTTCACCTTGTCTCCAACACTCACCCTGCACCCACCGCACATACCCGTGCCATCTATCATGATGGGATTGAGGCTGACCAGAGTATGGATTCCATAGGGACGGGTCATTTCACTTACGGCCTTCATCATGGGCACAGGGCCAATGGCCACAACCATATCCGGCTTATCCTGCTCCAGCACTTCCTTCAGTGCCTCGGTAACAAAGCCTTTTTTCCCCACAGATCCATCATCACTCATGGGCAGGAAGGTATCCGCAAGGGCTGACATCCGATCTTTAAGGATCATGAAATCCGCACTTCTGGCACCAAGGATGGTGGTGAGGCGATTACCCGCCTGCTTCATGGCTCTGGCAATGGGATGCAAAACGGCAATGCCTGTTCCGCCGCCAATACAGACCACATGCCCAACTTTTTCAATATCCGTGGCACGGCCCAGAGGACCGATGAGATCTGCGTATGCATCCCCTTCCTTCAAAGAAGCAAAAAGGGCTGTGGATTTACCCACCACCATGAAAATAACCGTAACCGTACCTGCTTCGGCATCCGTATCCGCCATGGTCAGAGGGATACGTTCACCGGTTTCCGTAGCTTTTAGAATAAGAAACTGACCGGGCTTTGCTTTGCGGGCAACCCTTGGCGCATGGATCTCATGGAGAGTTACCGAAGATGCCACAAGTTCTTCCCGTTTTACTATCTTGAACATGCTTCCTCCTTATATATTTTTTTGACCGATTACTACATAAACGTAGAATCCTTGGAAAGCAAGCTTAAGGAAAGAAGAACCAATCATCTGTTGCAGACCCCTCACCATAAAAAATGGCTTTCAAACCATCCGCAAACAGGCATTTGATCTCCTTTCAAAGCAATGATACAAAACCATGGACCAAACGGCACACGCCTGAGCTGTGCCAGCCTATGAACAGAGTGAGGATACTATGCGTTTTTTTGACAGCCATTGCCATATAGAAGATGAAAGGGCCTTTGGAAAGGACAGGGATGACATGCTCCGGAGGGCCAGAGAGTCCGGAGTGCTGTGCATGATGATTGCAGGCATCAGCCTTGAAAGATCCAGAGCCGCCGTAGCCCTGAGCGAAGCCAACCCCGGGCTTTTTGCCAGCGTGGGTATCCACCCCCACGACAGCGAAAGCTGCAATGGCAGTATCATCAGCGTTCTGGCTTCCCTGGCCCGCAATCCCAAAGTCCGGGCCTGGGGAGAGTGCGGTCTGGACTTTAACCGCATGCATGCCCCCATGGATGTTCAGGAAAGATGGCTGGAAGCCCAGATTGATGCGGCACTGGCCCTGAAACTGCCCATTATTTTCCATGAAAGGGATTCCAGGGGCAAGCTTCTTTCCATGCTCAGACACATGGCTCCCTCCGGTCTTTCCGGAGTGGTTCACTGCTTTTCTGGAAATCTGGAAGAGATGAAAGGCTATCTGGACCTGGGGCTTCACATCGGCATTACGGGTATTCTTACCCACAAACAGAGGGGAGAAGAGCTGAGGAGCATGGTACGCATGCTTCCCGATGACGGCATCCTCATTGAAACCGATGCCCCCTACCTCACCCCGTCTCCGGAACGCAACCGGCACAAACGCAACGAACCCGCCTTTGTGCCGACGGTTCTGAAAACCCTTGCCGCCATAAGGAGAACCTCCGAAGAAGAACTGGCGGAAACGGTTTTTCAGAATACCTGCGAGCTTTTCCGGGTAAAACCCGATGAAATCCCTGATCTTAAAGAGTGAGAAGTGGGAAACAGGCAGAATGCCCCTCTGCCTGAATCAAATCCGGTTGATAGTCTGCGTGCCGGAGCCCCTCTCCCGAAGGGCTGGGCTTTACTCACAATTTTTATCAAGCCTGTTATACTCCAAGCGGTCAACCGTGAAACATTAATGGGTTTTCTGTAGGGGCAACCTCCTATGGTTGCCCAAAACCAGGGCAGGCACGGGGGCCTGCCCTGGGGTGAGGGTTCCATAAAAAAATTCTTGTCCAGGGGGAGAAAAGCGCCAGAACAAGGCGTGCGCTGTCGGACAGTCACCTTAGTTTTTCCGCATCAGAACCGTCACAGCTTCTTCAAGGCCATCCAGAGAAAGGGGAAACATGGGAAAGACCTGACTGATAAGATTGATGGTCGCCGTATACCCCCACATGCGTGGATTCACAGGATTGAGCCAGACACTGCGGGAGAAGGTTTCCGCAAGAAACTGCAGATTTTCCACGCTGGGTCTGCCGCTGCGGTACTGCATGTGGATGGCCCCGTTTCTGGCCATCAGCTCATAGGGGGCCATGCTGGCATCACCCACAAAAATGAGCCTTGTTTCCGGATCTTTTCTGGCAAAATCAATAAGGTTGACGGGTTTTTTATACCGGGAAGGATCCTCCCAGACCGTATCATAAATGGTATTGTGGAAAAAAAAGGTGCGGACCTCCTTGAACTGGGATCTGGCATAATCAAAAAGGGTCTGCACCACATCCACGTAAGGATCCATGGACCAGCCGCCATTATCAATAAAGAGCATGATCTTAAGCCGGTCCCTGAGGCTGCGGTCAAACTGAATCTCTATCTCACCGCCGTTCTTCAGGGTCTGGCGCAGGGTGGCATCGATATTCACCTGATCCCTCGGCCCTTCGGGCACCATGTTCCGAAGCCGCTTCAAAGCTTCCCCCACCTGGGACTGGGTCAGGGGACCACTGGCGGAATAATCCTTATAACGGCGCTCACCCGCCACCTTCACCGCAGACTTGTTCCGGGAAACACCACCCACACGCATACCTTCGGGATGATACCCCGAATGTCCCACCGGCGATGTTCCCCCTGTACCAATCCAGCGGTTGCCCCCGTCATGGCGTTCCGTCTGATCCTTCAGCCTTTCCTTGAAATATTCGATGAGTTCATCCGGCGAAAGATTTGCAAGCTTTTTTTCATCAATTCCAAGGGCTTTAGCTATCTCCTTAGGATCCTTGAGCCATTCATCCAGCAGGGCTCTGGCGATTTCATCCATATCAAAGCCCTCTTCCACGGAAAGTTCCACACCTTCAAAATGATGGGCAAAGGCCTGATCAAAAAGATCAAAGTAGCGTTCACTTTTTATGAGGATACTCCGGGAAGCCATGTAAAAATCATCCAGAGAACGGATCAGCCCCATGGTCATGGCCCTGTGAAGGGTCAGAAAAGCCGTGGGACTCACGGGGATTCCGATATTTTTCAAGAGATAAAAAAACGCAACAAACATGAAAATTTCCCTTCAGGAATTATGGAGATTCTTCCATCAGAGGTAATTATTCAGCACAGTTTTCCAAATACCATACCTGCAAGACAGATGCGCAGAGGCCCCAGGCTATTTGCCAGTGACGCAATCTTATTCGGGAGCTTCTTGCCCTGTGCGGAAGCGGCAAAAACTCGCCGCCACAGGCAGGATAAGCTTTTTGATTACCATGGCAGGCCTTGGTGCGCTGCCTTTGTGGCGGCTCAGACAGTTTGCCGCTTCTTTCGCACAGGCCTGCAAAGCTCTGATCCGAAACGATTGCAATGTCACTTACAAATAGCCACGGAGCCTTGCAACAGTACAAAGCTGTTGCAATTACAGCATTGGCAGTTCAGAATAAACTATGCTGAACAGTTACCATCAGATGATCACAGCCCCCGGCGACGGGTGACAAGGCGGGTGACCCGCTCATAGTCCGGGCTTTTTTTGAACAGAACCCCCAGAAAAGGCACCTGCCCCTTCACAAGATCCGCAGCCTTGAAATCCGGGTCCGCATCCAGAGCACGCATCCAGTTGATCAGCTCACGGGTGGCAGGACGTTTTTCTATACCATCCAGCTCCCTGAGCTTATAAAAGGTATCAATGGCACTTTCCGCCAGTTTTTTATCAATAACGGGAAAATGCACATCAATAATTCTGCGCATCATTTTAGGGTCGGGAAAGGCAATATGATGAAAATTACAGCGGCCGAGGAAGGGATCGGAAAGATCCTTTTTAGCATTGGATGTAATGATAATAACAGGCCTGTGCTTTGCCTGCACCGTCTCATCCACTTCAATGATGTCAAACTGCATCTGGTCCAGAACATCCAGCATGTCATCCTGAAAATCCGTATCTGCCTTGTCTATCTCATCAATGAGGAGCACTACCCTTTTATCCGCAGTAAAGGCCTGACCAATCTTGCCCATGCGGATATATTCCCTGATATTGCTCACATTCCGGCTGGAATCACCAAAACGGCTGTCATTGAGACGGGTCAGGGTATCATACTGGTACAAAGCCTCAATGAGCTTCATGCTGGACTTCACATTGAGGATGGTAAGGGGCATTCCAAGGCTTTCCGCAATGGCATGGGCCAGCATGGTCTTGCCCGTTCCCGGCTCTCCCTTCAGCAGAAGAGGCATCTCCAGAGCCATGGAAATATTTACAATACTTGCCAGCTCATCATCCAGCACATAGCGCTTGGCACCGGTAAACTGTACACCGGAATTTGTCGTCATACCGAATCTCCTTATGGCGTTACCTTGCTTTTCATCCCGTTTCAGGGAAAAGTTCAAAAACTTTCTGATCAAAAAAAATCTCCTGCGTTTTTTTCACAGTACCCGGACAGATGCAAACACAAAACACTGTCCGCATCAGAGGAAAACATTTTTATACGCCCCACAATGGGCAAAGCCCTGCCATCCGTCAAGACCTTCCTGTGCTGACAATACCATTTGTCAATTGACATACCGCGGCACTTGGTGGTATTTGCCTATCCTTGATAAAATAAAATATCCTGTTTTAAAACCATAGACTTGAGGAGTTGCCATGTTTGGCATCGGCATACCGGAACTGATTATCATCCTTGTAATTGTGCTCGTAGTCTTCGGAGCATCCAAGCTTCCGGAAATCGGCTCCGGACTTGGCAAAGCCATACAGAATTTCAAGCAGGCTTCCAGCAAGGACAACCTTTCCGAAACAAAGCTCGAGCAGGAAAACAAAAAAGACGCTGAATAAAAACCGCAAAAAACATAAAGCACAAAAGAAAACAGGACTCGCAGCAAAAAACAAGCGCTGTGAAAGAACACCCTTTTCCTGCTGCCCTGGAAAAAAAGAAAAAGCTTTAAAAATCAAGGATTGAATTTTTTTAAAAAAAATGAAAAAAGAAGATTCCATACTGGATAAGGATGCAAATTTTCCCCATATGCCATTGACATCCTGTGCATTTAAAAGTATGCGTGCAAAAGATCAGAATTTGAGAATCATCCGGATTGTGAATGTTTTAGTGTCCGGGTATAAGAACAAGGCAAAAGGTTCCTGTAGCTGTAAGGATCAGAGATTGCTCTTTAAACAGAAAAGATTTTCAGGCTCCATGCCTCAAGACTTTTTTATCATGTTTTCACCACAGCTTCAGCTGTGTCCGCATTTATGTTTTTTTCCACTTTGTATTAAGGATTAAGGTTCAGGATTCACCAAAACATTTAATAAGGAGAGATGGGAAATGCCACTTATTGAACGCAGAGATCAGGATTTTCTGTTGCACGAAGTTTTCAGTGTAAGCGATTTCAGCAAGCATGAGAAGTTTGCAGATTTCAACAAAAAAACCTGCGACATGATCATTACCGAAGCCAGAAATCTGGCCATCAAAGAAATCCTGCCCACCAACAAACTGGCGGACAAGGAAAATGGACATCCCGAAGCCGTAAAACTGATAGACGGTCAGGTAAAGGTTCCGCCCTCATTCCACAAGCCCTACAAGCTCTTCTGCGACGGTCAGTGGCTGGCCATGTGCGATGATCCCGAATTCGGTGGTCAGGGCATGCCCCACCTTCTGGCCATGGCTGCTGGTGAATACTTCACCTCAGCCAACTGCTCTTTCATGATGTACCCCGGCCTGACCCACGGCTGCGGCAACATCCTTGCCACCTTTGGTACGGAAAAGCAGAAGCAGCTTTATGTAAAAAACATCTTCTCCGGTAAATGGGGCGGCACCATGTGCCTCACAGAAGCCGTAGCTGGTTCCGACGTTGGTGCCCTTGAAACCGTAGCCATTCCCCAGGGAGACGGCACCTACAAGATCAAAGGCAACAAGATCTTCATCTCAGGCGGTGACTCTGACCTTGTGGAAAACATGGTACACCCCGTTCTTGCACGCATCGAAGGCGCTCCCGCAGGCACCAAGGGTATTTCCCTCTTCCTTGTTCCCAAGTACAGAGTGAACGATGACGGCTCCATGGGTGAATTCAACGACGTTGATACCGTTGGTATCGAAGAAAAAATGGGTATCCATGGCAACGCCACCTGTACCCTGGCCTTCGGTTCCAAGGACAACTGCATCGGTGAGCTGATCGGTGAGCCCAACAAGGGCATGAAGTACATGTTCCTCATGATGAACGAAGCCCGTCAGGGTGTGGCCATGCAGGGCCTTGGTTTTGCCACCGCCTCCTACTGCAACGCCATCCAGTATGCCAAAGAGCGTATTCAGGGACCCAACCTGATGAAAGCCGTTCTTGAAGGCGACCTTACCGGTGTACCCATCATTCAGCACCCCGATGTACGCCGTATGCTTATGTCCATGAAAGCCTATGTGGAAGGCTGCCGCTTCCTTGTATACTACCTGAACAGCTGCTTTGACAAAGCCCACACCACGGCAGATGATGCAGAAAAAACCAAGTGGGAAGGTCTCATTGAAATCCTGACCCCCATTGCCAAGTCCTACTGCACCGACAAGGCCGTTGAAGTAGCTTCCACCGGTGTTCAGATTTACGGTGGTTACGGCTTCATCGAAGAATATCCCCAGGCTCAGCACTACCGTGATGCCAAAATCACCGCCATCTATGAAGGCACCAACGGCATCCAGGCCATGGACCTCCTTGGTCGTAAACTCGGTATGCGCAAAGGCAAGCCCATCATGGATCTCATGGGTGAAGTCAATGCAACCGTTGCAAAAGCCCGTGAAGCCGGTCTTGAAAAAATTGCTGACAGCCTGCAGGCTGCCATAAACAAGCTGGGTGAAGTTACCATGACCATCGGTGCCGCAGCCATGAGCGAAAAAGCACTGGATGCCTTTGCTTCCGCTACTCCCTTCCTTGAAGTGGCTGGCGACCTTGTTATGGCATGGGCATGGGCCGAGCGTGCAACCGTTGCCAAAAAAGCCGTTGAAGGTGCCAAGAAAAAAGACGTACCCTTCTACGAAGGTCAGCTTGCTACTGCCAAGTACTTCTATGAGCAGCTTCTGCCCACCGC
Organism: Desulfobotulus mexicanus; assembly: GCF_006175995.1. Classification (NCBI taxonomy): domain Bacteria; kingdom Pseudomonadati; phylum Thermodesulfobacteriota; class Desulfobacteria; order Desulfobacterales; family Desulfobacteraceae; genus Desulfobotulus; species Desulfobotulus mexicanus. The sequence continues at coordinate 14,934 of NZ_VDMB01000015.1, read as the reverse complement.
CATAGGTAAAATGGACTCCGTTAAAAACCTTACCGGAGCCATCATGGAAATCCCCGAAGAAGCCTTTGTGGGTTAATCCTAAGCTTTATTGATTTAAAAGGGTCAGGACCGTAATCCGGTTCTGACCCGATAGTATAAACAAATAAGGTGCAGGCGGGTTTATCCCTCTGCACCTTATTATTTTTTGTGATTGTTCAGCACAATTTTATAAGTATCATACCTGTCAGACAGATGCACAGGCACCCAAGCTGTTTGCCCGTGACGCAATCTTATTCGGAAGCTTTTTGCCCTGTGCGGAACCGGCAAAAACTCGCCGCCACAGGCAGGATAAGCTTTTTTATTACCATAGCAGGCTTGGACACGCTGCCTTTGTGTCGGCTCAGACAGTTTGCCGCTTCTTTCGCACAGGCCTGCAAAGCTTTGATCCGAAACGATTGCAACGTCACCTGCAAACAGCCAGTGTGCCTTGCAATAGAGCTGAGCCAAGAAATTACAGTGTTGGCATTTTGGAATAAAACTGTGCTGAACAATTACTTTTTTTTAAAAAGAATCTTTAAGACCTCACTCCATCTTTCCCTCTTCAGCAACCATGGCAAGCCCTTCGGGATCACAGATTTCAATGCTGCTGCCCCTTACCTCAAGATATCCAGCAGCAGCCATTCGGGAGAGAATTCTGGAAAGGGTTTCCGGACTGGTTCCCAGCAGGCTGGCCAGCTGGGCCTTGGATACGGGCAGAACCAGAGAAGCCTCATTGCCTGCGGATTCCTCCCTAAGGGTCTGGAGATAGGCCGCAAATCTGGCAGGAACCTCCTTTAGGGTCAGATGTTCTATCTGGGTGGTAAACAGCCTGAGCCGCCGGGAAAGCACGGCCAGCATGGAAAGGGCCAGATCCGGCGTGTCTGCGAGCTTTTCCACAAAAGCCTTTTTGGGCAGAAAAATAAGCTGGCTCTGCTCCAGGGTCTGGGCACTGGCTGGATAGGGGATACCTGCAAACATGGGCACCTCTCCCACGGGTTCTCCCTGCCCCAGAATATGCAGAATTTTTTCCTTGCCTTCGGCCGTGGATTTAAACACCTTGACCCTGCCGGAAAGCAGCACAAAAAAACCTTCAGCCCCATCCCCTTCCTGAAACAGCATTTCCCCGCGAAGGCTTTCCCGCAACCTTCCTATATCTGCCAGAGAGGCAAGACTCGGAGCATCCAGATCTGAAAAAAGAGATGCATCCCTTAAACTTTTTAAAACATCTTCTGTCTGCATTTTTTTATTCCTTGATTCATATCAATGTATTTTTTTATCCTCTGCCTTATCCTTAATCATAAAATATAGAAAGGGTGCCCAAAGTGGCATACCCCTGAAAAGCATCAGCCCTTAAGGAGTAAAGGAGTACAAAAATGAAAATTTTACGGGACATGATAGAAATAGATGAAGAAAAATGCGTTGGCTGCGGCCTCTGCATTCCATCCTGCGCCGAAGGTGCCCTTGCCCTAGTGGACGGCAAGGCAAAGGTAATCCAGGATCCCCTCTGTGACGGACTGGGCGCATGCATCGGTGCCTGCCCCCAGGATGCCCTGCGCATTGTTAAAAAAGAAACCGAGCCCTTTGACGAAGAGGCCGTTCACCAGCACCTCAAAAGCCGGGGCTGCCCATCCACTCAGGTAATGGCCCTGCCCCCCCGGCCAACGGCTTCCTGTGAACCGTCTCCTTCAGCCCTTGCCCAGTGGCCTTTGCAGCTGCGTCTCATTCCGCCCACAGCGCCTTTCCTGCGGAATGCAGACCTTCTAATTCTTGCAGACTGCACAGCCGTTGCAGATCCGAATCTGCACAGGGATCTGCTGCCGGGAAAAGCCCTTCTCATGACCTGTCCCAAGCTGGACAATGCCGAGGAAACCATAGAAAGACTTGCTGCCATTTTTTCCCATGGGGACATAGGCTCCATCACAGCGGCTATTATGGAAGTACCCTGCTGTGCCGGTCTCTCCCGCATGATTCAGGAAGCCCTCAAACGTTCCGGCAAAAAGGATACCTTTGAAGAAATCATTGTCCAGCGCAGCGGAAAACGGGGACGTCCGGAAACAGCACCGAAGCCTCCTTTTCAAATGTTCCCATAATCAAACTCCCTGCTCTGCACGCCCGAATCCCATGGAAGGGCACCGGGCCAGAGCCTGTGGAGAAGCATTTCCGCAAGATTCAGTTCCTGCGCCGCCTTTTCAGGATCCGCATCCAGCACCCGGTCTCCGGAAAGAAGCAGGGTTTCAATGGTTCCCCGCTCCAGCGCAGCAGCCACACGCTTTGCTCCGGAAAACCTCTGCTCCAGCCTGCGCCGGGCATGGAGCAGGGGCAGAGGCCAGGAAGCATCCATGGGAGCTTCGGCCATAACCTTCACCATGAGATTAAAAAATTCAGAAAAATGCTGGCTGCCCTTTTCCTTTTCCACCAGTCTCTTCAGGGCCTCAGCCCGCCCTTGCAGGATATCCATACCTGAAGTCCAGAGGGTCAGCACAGCCTCCATGGCAAAGGATTCCGGATGCAGGGAACGGATCTCTCCCCATAGTTCCGGATCAATATTCCGGTGAAGATACAATCTTTCCACAAAATATCCTATTTCTTCAACACTCAGAGGGATATCCAGAACCTGCCCTTCACTGGTCTCCAGCCGGGCAAAAGGCTGTTCCTGCCAGAGGACAGTACGGAGATTGCGGATATCGGAAGCCTGCCAGCCCCTGCCCCTCCATACATCCGCAAGCTGCTGCCTGAGGGTCTTGTCCGGGAAGATCCAGAGATCCTTCAGCATGGCAGAATCTCCGTCTCCGGCAGAAGTCATGATCAAAGAAACAGCGCCCGCATCCCCGTATCCAAGGGTGTCTGCGGCAAAGGCTTCCACTTCAGAGCCAAGTGCCCGGGGCGTCTGAAAATAGAGTTTCAGAAAATTCAGCATCTGCTCTCCCCTGCCTGAGACAGGGGCTGTGTAACCTGAAGGGTGCATGGGGGCTCCTTTCTACTGGATGTCCATAATGAAAAAACATGGACTTTAAAAATACAATTCTTTAAAAGGAGAACAAGATGAAAGAGCTTCTTTTTCTGCTGGCCATCATTGGCGTCTGGTACCTTCTGCAGGCATGGATACTGCCGAAACTGGGCGTTTCCACCTGACTGAAAGATTCTTGTCAGTTGACAAGAACGGGAGAAAACCATCGGAACGAACACGAAAAACACCCCCCGGAAACAGGATCCGGACCTTGATCTGGTGCAGGCCATCAATCAGGGCCGTGAAGAGCTGTTTGAGGAACTGGTGCTACGCTATCAGGACCGCCTGTACAACTTCGGCCTGAGGATCTGCAAAGACAGCCGGGACGCAGAGGATCTGGTTCAGGAAACCTTTATAAACATCTTCAGATATATGTCCGGGTTCCGTCATGAAAGCCTTTTCCGTAACTGGGTATACAGAATCGCCGTCAGTGTCTGTATCAAGATGCGGCGGCGTTCCAAATATGCGCCGGAAAGGGAACTTTCCCTGGAAGATGTGATTCCCGGTGATGCAGCCGAAGCACCCGAAGAACTGCCCCAGTGGGCCAAAGAACCCGTGGACAGGCTTCTTAACGAAGAGCTGGGGGCAAGGATCAAGGCAGCCATTGATGAACTGCCTCCCACATACCGCCTTGTGGTGGTCCTTCGGGACATGGAGGATTTCTCCACGGAAGAAACTGCCCGGATTCTTGATATTTCCCAGGCCAATGTCAAGGTCCGGCTGCACAGAGCCCGTTTTTCCATCCGGGAAACCCTGAAAGGATACTTCAGCCATGAGCCTTCCTGAAATTCCGGATATTCCCGCCCACTGCCTTGCCCTGTTTGACCGCCTTTCCGCCTATGTGGATGGAGAGCTGAAAGGAGATGAACGCAGGGAGCTGGAAGACCATCTGCAGAACTGTCCCAAGTGCCGGGTCTGCCTCACCACCCTTTCCCAGAGCGTCCGCATCTGTAAGCGGGTGGGAACCCGGCCTGTACCTGAAAACCTCTCCCGGAAACTGATGGAACTTGCCAGCACGGCGTCCCAGAATCCGGGACAAGCCTGAAAGCCGTTTTTTACCATGATCAAAAAAAAGCCCTTTGGTTCAGACATCAAAGAACAGCTCCGTGCCAGCGCCCTGGACAAGGCCCATATCTTTATACTTGCCAATGGCCACATCCGCGGCAGCCTCATCCATGCCACCCGCCTTGTCAATGAAATGCGGGCCAACCATGAACTGGGTATTCTGGAAACCCTGACTTTAGGCCATGCTTACATAGCCGCAGGCCTCATGGCCATGCCCCTTAAGGGTGAAGACCGCATACAGCTTAAAATATCCTGCTCCGGACCCATTGGCGGCCTGTCCGCAGAAGCCAATGCCCTGGGCGAAATCCGGGGCTACCTGCATAAAAATCCCATTCCCGTAGAAAAAGCTCCGGAAAGTTTTAACCTTTCCCCTTTTTTCGGGGCAGGTTTTCTGACCCTCACCCGCCACACCCAGACGGCACGCCACCCCTTCACCGGTCAGGTGGCCCTTGCCTATGGCAATATTGCCCAGGACGTGGCCCATTACTACGCCACCTCGGAACAGACACCCACGGCCCTCTCCTTAAGTGTTCACTTTGACGCCAAAGGAGAAGTCACAGGCGCAGGAGGCCTGCTGCTTCAGGCCATGCCCGGAGCCACGGAAGAAGAAATTGTCACCCTTGAATCCCTTGTGGCTTCCATGCCCGGCATCGGCGAGGCATTCTCCGGAAAAGAAAAAGCCGAAGATATGATCATGAACACCTTCGCCACCCTGAATCCCAAAATTATTGACCATAGGAGGGTGGAATTTTTCTGCCGCTGCAATGCGGATCAGCTGGGTCTCTACCTGAAGGGCCTGCCCGAAGAAGACAAAAAGGATATCCTTGCAAAGGGTCCCTTTCCCCTGGAAATCACCTGCCATAACTGCGGCTCCATCTATCCCTTCTCCCAGGAAGATCTGAAGGGGCTTTTACCCTGAAAAAAATGCTGCTGCCTGATTTATTCGGGGAAATACCGGAATTTCCGGTTTTTCCCTTTTTTCTTTAAAAAAACAGTACCTCTTCAATGTCATTTTTGCCTGACAACAGCCATCTCTTCCGGACAGAGACACAGGAACCAGACCCTCTACAAATCAGATCTTTACAAATTTTTACGGGCAGATTGCCAAAGCTCTGGCATGATGATGAAAAAGGAGGAAATAATGCTGCATGTTCTGGTAATTGATGATGACAGGGAGCTGACGGCACTTCTGGCCGAATTTATGGAGCCGGAAGGTTTTTCCGTGGAAGGAATACAGGATGGGGCCAAAGGACTGGAAAAAGCCCTGAGCGGCAAGGCGGATCTTGTGGTACTGGATGTGATGATGCCGGGCATGGGAGGTCTGGAGGTACTGCGCAGACTGAGGGAAAAAAGCCTTATTCCCGTCATCATGCTCACGGCCAGAGGCGAAGAGGTGGATCGCATCATAGGTCTTGAAATCGGTGCGGATGATTATCTGGGAAAACCCTTCAACCCCAGAGAGCTTGTGGCAAGAATCCGGGCGGTGCTGCGCCGGAGCGACCGTGAGTCCGAGGGAGCAGGTACCGGGGAAGAAAGCCGCCCTCTGGAACTGGGAGATGTACGCCTGTATCCGGGCAGCAGGCGGGTACTGCGGGGAGACGAGCCCGTCAGCCTGACCATGGTGGAATTTGACTTTCTAACCCTTTTTCTCAGCCATGCAGGCAAAACCATGGAACGGGAACAGCTCTCCGAGGAAGTACTGGGAAGACCCCTTGGCAACTACGACCGCAGTGTGGATGTCCATGTCAGCAGCCTTCGGCGCAAGCTGGGCCCCAGACCGGACGGAGTTGAGCGTATCAGGGCCATACGGGGAGTGGGTTATCTTTACACTGAATAAAGATCAGGAATTTTTATGCACCGGCTTTTCATTAAACTTTTCTTCGGATTTCTGGCCTTTACCCTTGCCAGCATGGCACTGTCCGTGATTCTGGCCTTCACCGCATCCAAGGGACCATGGAGTGAACACCGCCAGAGGGTGCGCCATGAAAGGCAGGAAATGTTCAGGCAGTCCGTTGAACTTTACGGATACGGTGCCGCTGCCGTGCTCAAGGATGAAGGTATGGAGGGATATCTCTCCTACAGGCAGCGCTTTCTGGAAAGAATGCGTACCAGAACCTGGCTTCTTTATCCGGACCATCTTTCCGTGTCAGGAGATCCCCTGCCGGAGCAGGTGCAGAATATTCTGCAGGAACTTTCCGGAGAAAAGGCAGCAAGGGTGGATGTTCTGGGCAGCGAACTCCTCATACTTACCGGCTTTTCCCACAGGGAAGAAATCTGGATCATGGTGGCCCTTGTTCCCCTCCCTCCCCACGCCGAGCGTCTCATGTTCCGCTTTCCCAAAGATCTGGGCATCCGCTTCTGGAGCTCCATTTTTCTTGCGGTCATTCTCTGCTGGGCCATTGCCCGACATATCACAGGTCCCATAGCAAGACTGCGCTCCGCCACCCGCAATGTGGCTGCGGGTAATCTTGCGGTAAGGGTGGCTCCGCATATGGGAAACCGAAAGGACGAACTGGGACTTCTTGCCAGAGACTTTGATGCCATGACAGGCCGCATGGCAGATCTGCTGAACTCAAGGGACAGACTGCTGAGGGATATTTCCCATGAACTGCGCTCCCCTCTGGCCCGCATGGCAGTGGCTCTGGAGCTGGCCCGCAAGGGCGGCGGGGATACGGCGGCTCTGGGACGCATGGAAATGGAGATGGAACGCCTCAATACCATGATAGGAGAAATCCTTACCCTTGCCCGCCTAAGCTCAGGAAACGGGGAAGATCTTCCCTTTGAGAAAATAAATTTTTCCCGCCTTGTCATGGATGTGGTGGCGGATGCGGATTTTGAGGCCCAGGGCCAGAGACGCTCCGTCATATTTTCCGGAACAGAAGAGATCCTGCTGGAAGGATCGCCCACCCTTCTGCACAGGGCTGTGGAGAATGTAATCCGCAATGCCCTGAGATATACACCGGAGGAAGGTGAAGTAGAGGTATTTCTGGCCATTGAGGAAGAAAATGAGGCTGTACTCCGGGTCTCGGACCCCGGACCGGGTGTGCCGGAAAAGGATCTTCCCCGGATTTTTGAGCCCTTTTACAGGGTTCACGATGACAGGGACAGGCGCACCGGCGGCGTGGGCCTTGGCCTTGCCATCACAGGACAGGCCATACGTCGTCATGGCGGAAGCATCCGTGCCGTCAACCATGAAAAGGGTTTTTCCGTGAATATCCGCCTGCCCTTAAAAAAGGGAGGGGATTCTCCGGCGGCATTATCAAGCTGAAGAACAGGCACTTTCAGATAAAAAAATAAAGGATCTCTTTTTTTGAAGGAAATAAGCAAAGATACGGAAGCCAATGCAGAGGTCTGGCTGAAAGCTCAGGTGAAACGGGTACAGGGCCTGCTTTTCATATCAGCCCTTGCGGGAAGCATGGCCGCCCTTGCCATGGTGTTCCAGTGTTTTTTTCTGGCGGATCTTCTGGTGGGGCTGGCCTTAGAAAACCGGTTTGACAAGACGTCCTTCTGGCTATTGGGACTCTGCCTTCTACTGAGGCCCCTTTTACTTGCGGCAAAGGATGGCTTCGGACTCCGTGCAGGCCTTTACCTTCGCCGCCGTCTGCGAAGGGAACTTCTGGAAAAAATTACTGATGCAGGTCCCCACAGAAGCCGTATTGCGGGAGACGGTGTTCTTTCCGCCATGGTTCTTGAGCAGGTGGATGCCATGGATGACTATATTGTGCGCTATCTGCCCCAGAAAATTCTGGCCGTGGTCACTCCCCTTGTCATTGTTCTTGCAATATGGCCCCACAGCCGCCTTGTGGCCCTGCTCCTTCTGGTGACAGCCCCCCTCATTCCTTTTTTCATGGTGCTGGTGGGCAATGAGGCAGCCCGGGCCGGACGAAAACAGTTTCAGGCCCTATCCCTTCTGGCAGGCCGCATACGGGATCTTCTGCGGGGACTCCCGGTTCTGCGCCAGCTCAATGCCGTGGAACCGGCCCGTGAAAAGCTGAGTCTGGCTGCAGAAGGCTACAAAAAGAAAACCCTTTCCGTACTGAAGCTGGCCTTTCTTTCTTCTGCTGTTCTGGAACTTTTTGCCTCTTTGTCCATCGCACTGGTGGCCGTGTATCTGGGCATGGGACTCTTAGGCCATGTGCCATGGGCCAGGGGGACGGTTCCGGTTCCTCTGCTCTCCGGCCTTTTCATTCTGCTGCTTATTCCGGAATACTATATGGCCCTGCGCCGTCTGGGGGCAGATTACCATGCAAAGGCCCAGGCCATGGCAGCGGCTTCTTCCCTGCTTCCCCTTGTGAAGACCGCAAGCCTTCACCCTGTTTCCGGTAAGCTTGAATGGCAGCCAGAAGTAGCACCTTCCATCCGCATGGAAAAACTGAGCTGGCGTCCCGATGGAAGAAATGCCGTAATAAAGGATGTGGATCTCCACATTCAGGCAGGCCAGCGGGTGGGTCTGGTGGGGCCCAGCGGAGCAGGAAAAAGCAGCATACTGACCCTTCTTCTCGGCTTTGACAGACCTTCCCAGGGACAGATTTTTGTGGATGACAAGCCCCTTGAGACTCTGGATGCGGATACCTTCCGAAAAAAGATTGCCTGGCTGGGTCAGAAGCCGGAATGGTTTTCCGGAACCCTTGGGGAAAACCTGCGCCTTGGCCGACCCGATGCACCGGATACCGAACTTCTGCGGGTCTTAGGTGAAGCCGGAGCCCTTGATTTTGTAAAAGCCCTGCCCATGGGCTTGAACAGTCCCATGGGTGAAGGCGGTCTGGGATTTTCCGGCGGGCAGCTTCAGCGTCTGGCTCTGGCAAGGGCCATTCTTCAGGATGCGCCCCTCTGGATTCTGGATGAGCCGGGAGCCCATCTGGACCCTGAAACCGCAAAGGCCGTGCGCATGGAACTTGGCAGGATCAGCAGCGGAAAAACCCTGATCCTTGCCACCCACCATCTGGAAGGGCTTGACTGGCTGGACTTTCTTGTGCACATGGATAAGGGAAGCATGGTGCGGACCGGGAAGATATTATAAAATAAGATCTGTAATTATTCAGCATTATTTACCCTTAAATTCCAGCATTGTAATTTCAGCGGCCTCGTTCCAGTGCAAGACCCAGACTGTTTGACCGTGACCTAATCCGGCATCCCAAAAGCTGCCTTTTTTCTTAGAATACGGCTGGACCATGATCTGTAAAAGGAAAAACCCATGAAACAATCCCTCTTTGCCAATCTGCCTGATAAGCTGGAAAAAGAAGTTTTTGAGCCCCTTGTCCGGCATCAGGGACTTGTGATTGAACGTATTCTGTCCAAGGGTCATGCCTCGCCCGAGGGCTTCTGGTATGATCAGGAAAAAAATGAATTTGTTCTTGTGGTGCAGGGCCGGGCCGGGATACGTTTCAGAAATCCCGAAGCCACGGTGATTTTAGAGCCGGGGGACTATCTGGTTATTCCCGCCCGATCCGAACACAGGGTGGAGTGGACGGCTCCGGATGTGGAAACCATCTGGCTGGCCGTGCATTACTGAGAAGAAAAAAACTGAAAACTTCAGATCAGCACTTTGTTTTTATGCATATTTTTCAACTCCATGACTGTTTCACAGGTGATTGTTCAGAAACCAGACAGAAAAAAGGATTTAATAAGTCAAATGGCTGGCAGTCTGCCTTGAGGTAAAGAAATACTTGTCATGAAAGAAAAGCTGGTTTAAAAAAATTGAATGATTTCTGGTTGCCTTGGGTGTGAGTATTTTTTAAAAGGACTCAGGCGGGGACTGAAAAATCGAAGATATCAGGTTTTCTGCTTATCATGATAAATTGCGGATTCTGTGGTTAGAAAAATTATTTTTAGGTGATTTTTTATTCTCTTTATTTTTAAAAATAGTGGTGATTATACAGATCTGCACAATAACTTGTTCACGGCGGCTGCGCCGCCGTGAATCGTGGTGCTGACTACGTCGAATACCTTGCCCCGGCGCTACGCGCCTGAACAAGGTACTCGACCGGACACCTCACACCGATAAACCAGACTGCGTCTGCTTGATCGGCGCTCGGCGCCGGTCAGCACCACGATTATGTGTGAAAAGGAAAAGGTGTACTCCATGAAAATAACGTTCGATTCAAATGTGTGGCGAATAATTGCCTCACCAGACACTTTTCCTAATGAATCATCTATAGAGAGCTTTAAGCAAATTAGGAAAGCAATTGACGAAAATAGAAGTACACCATTTTTGTGTGAAACAGTGTTTACCCTTGAGGCCATAAAAAGAAAAGATCGGAAGGAGTTTTTTTCTGAATACAAACCTAAAGTAAACATCTCAGAGCAAGATCAGGGAGAAGGTATAAATGTATCTTTTTCCATTGGACCAGATAAGTCTGCTCATCCGGGAAATAATAGTTACTTAGAAAAACATCTAAACGATGCTATAGCCATTGGGTTCCAAATAATTAAACTGCCAAGGATTGGGGGCATAGTAAATCCAGATATTGAATCAAATTTTTACCAGCATAATGACCTGAAAGCATATCAAGATATGGTTTTCAAGGTTGCCAGGGAAATAGAGTCAAACGGGGCTGGCATCTCGCGTATACAGGCATTAGGAAAGAAATATGATTCCCAATGGACAAGAGGCATTGAAAAAGCTCCAGAACACGAAAATGGAAATATTGCTAAAGCCATTGCCGAATGGGCTGACGGTGATTCAGTAGCTTGTCATATTGCTGTAAATGGCGACTACTTTTGTTCTAGAGACAATGCTCATAAGGCAGGTGATACATCGGTATTTAGCGAGTCAAATCTAGGCTGGCTAAAAAGCAATTATGGTTTTCGGTTAATCTCGCCAGAAGATTTGGCGGAAAAACTAAAGATAAGCACATAACAAAACCATCCAGCGGACGCGCCAAAGGTGCGCGCCGCTGATGGCTGGCGTTCACGGCGGCTGCGCCGCCGTGAATCGTGGTGCTGACTACGTCGAATACCTTGCCCCGGCGCTACGCGCCTGAACAAGGTACTCGACCGGACACCTCACACCGATAAACCAGACTGCGTCTGCTTGATCGGCGCTCGGCGCCGGTCAGCACCACGATTTCCCACGTCAGCCCCGGCCCGTTAGCTTTATAAAACTATGCATATTTCATAACTTAAGGTAACCAAATGGATATATTACTAGACTTTTTAAAATCAGATATTGGTGTAGGTATTGCTTGGCTTTGCACTGTCGGTAGCACCGCATATTCAATTATAAAAAGAAGAGAAAACAAGTCACTAAAGCTAAAGATGCAGAAGCTTGAAAATATAGTTAGTATTGATAATGGCCAAGATACTGTTGCGCAATATGGAGAAAAGAGTCTGTATACAAAACACAACTCTGGCGGCATGAACATTAACATGTGAGGGCAAAGTATTGAGCACTGATAATAGTAAAAGTTCTTCGTCTGCTAATAAGACTATCAATGTTGAAAAAAATGCTGGGAACATATATATTGGAAGTTCACCAGAATATGAAGTTAGTTCAGTCATTAATCAGTTGCTAGAAAGTCTAGCAAATAAGCCTTTTGAATTTAAACTAATAAGGCGACGTCCGTCGTCAGAGACTATCGTAAAGATTAAATACAATAATTTGATCTCTAAAAGCCACATAATAAAGCAGTATCTTGATTACTCTTCCAAAATTGAAGAGGCTTATAAAGAAATTGATAGTTTGATTGCTTTTGGAAAAGATACAATCTTGCAAAATTTAAACGATCTCTATTATCTTGCCTTGGATTCACTGAAAATTGAATACCTATCGTGCGATATCGAACTTGAAAAGGTACGCGAAAACTCTGAGTTCATCTTAGATTTTATTATACAAAAACTGAAAAATACTGCGTTCGAATCAAATAATACTCCAAAGTATAAAGAACATATTGAATTAGGCGTCAACGTTGTTGTAGCACATGCATTTATAGAATGCATCATAATGGAGAACCCGTAAAATGATTCCGATTAAGGGATGTGACCCAGAGATAAATGTCGTTACTATTGGCGCAAAAATCCTCGAAAACTTAATGAGAGAAAATGTGAGCATCGAATACATTTTCTTTTCCTACCCTCTTGAATTTGAGATATCACTTGATCACATCATCCTGTCTCTTGACTGGCTGTTCGCTATTAATGCAATAAATTTTGATGGTAACGAGGTCTATATTAATGAAGTTACTCAACCTTGAAGTAACAATAAATGGCAAAGTTAAAAGATTAGTAAAGTTTCACGACGGACTTAATCTAGTTACCAATAAGCCTAATTCTGGGAGGACGGGAAATAGCGTCGGCAAATCAACACTATCCCGAGTGGTGGATTTTTTGATGCTGGGAAGCATATCAAGCATCTATATTGATGAGGAATTCAAGAAGCCAAATCACGAAATTGAGTCTTTATTCACAAATAACGCTGTTGTAGCGTCACTTTCATTTTTGGACAGCAAAGGAACAATTCATCAAATATCTAGGTCCTTGTCGATCGGCAACGATGAGAATCAAGTATATTTCATTGACGGGGTCAAGGCAGAACCTAAAGAATATGAAATTTTCATACAAGACAAAATTTTCCACATCCTGACAAGGAGACCTTCTGTTCGTTCTGTTACGCCGAAATTTATAAGAAATAGCAGCCACAGAATGCTAAGCACGACAAAGTTTTTGGATAAAAACTCTGGAGGAAAAGATTACAGTGAGTTGTTTCTTTATTTATTTGGGTTCAACGACACTGGTCTCCTGACAGAAAAGAGAGATGCTACAAACTTAGTTAACAGAAGAAAAAGAAATTCTCAGTCTATAAATGCGATGGTCAAAGAGCAAAAACCATCAAATGAAATCAAAAAATACAGAGTAGATGCAAAAGAGTTGGAAGATAATCTTTTAAAATTTGAGTATTCACCGGAATATTCAAATCCTATTGAGAGGCTCTCCGAACTACAGGCGGAAGAAGACAAATTTGCTAATGCCCTCTTATCAACAGAGCGAAAGATTGACAACATCTACCGTACAATTGAGCTACTGTCTAAAGATAAAGATGGATATTTAATTAATCAATTAAGAGCAATTTATGAGTTTTCTGCAATCGCGATTGATGGTGCATTAAGGGACCTTGAGGATGTTGTTCAATTTCACAATAATCTTGTGGAAAAAAAGAAGCAATTTCTAGGAGTCGACATACCTAACCTCCTTAAAGAAAAGGAAGAACTTGTCGCTGAGCTTAATGCTATAAGAAGAGATAAAGTTAAGGTTTTCTCAGATATGCGTTCGAAAGAAAGCCTGGAGAATGTAACGAGAAACTTGAAGCGGTTAGGTGAATTAAAAGTTGAACTTGGAAAGTTGGAAGGGTTATTGGAGCAACAGTCCAAAGCCAAATCTGATCTTCAGTCAGCAGAAAATGATCTAAGTCGGATATTAGATTCCATATTAAAAGAGATTGATAATGTCTATTTTTTCGAAAAGACGTTCAATAGACACTTCAAAATAATCACTAAGAGGCTTCACGACGATGAATATGAAGTCGACCTATCTTTTAATAAAGATAGCGGAATGTGCACTATCGAAATGAAGAATTCCGTGACGAATCCTGAGGGCGGAAAGAAGAAAGCCGAAGTTATTGCGTTTGATTTTGCTTATATTAATACCGTCTCTGAGCTATCACTTAGTAGGCCTCGTTTTGTTTTTCATGACAGCATCGAAGATATTGATAAGAATCAGATCGACGAAATATTCGAAATCTCCCAAAGGCTTCCTGGTCAACAAATATTGTCAATGCTCTCAGACAAGATAGGTATTGATACTTATAGAAAAATATCGAAAGATATTGTGCTTTTGCTTGACGAAGATGAAAAGTTTTTTGGCGTATAAATAAATACTAACAAGACGCTGCTGTCGGACAAATTTTCCGTTGCGCTCCAATTTTGCCGCAGAGCGTAGCGTTACTAATAAAACCGAAACACCACTCAAGAAAGAATCCGCTGCTTGAGATCTTATAACAAGGTTCAGGTGTTTTTATCTACGTCGAGCGGGAAATGAGCTTTTTAGTAGCTACAGGAAAATAAAATCATGTCATCATCACTAATTACTCTGACAAATAAAATACCAGAGAATAAAGTAGTTGGATTTAGTGGAAGCCCCAGGAAGAATGGGAACTCTGACATATTGCTTAAAAGTATAATGTCAGGGGTTAATCAAGCAGGATCTCCTTCTGATTGTTACAATTTAACAGATATGGAGTTTAAGGGGTGTATCGGATGTGAAAAATGTAGAAAAACCAAGATATGCACCGGGTTAGTTGATGATATGTCACAGATTTATCCAAAACTGTTTTCCTCAAAGGGCTTAGTGCTGGTATCACCCACCCATAATTATAATATCACGTCTTGGATGAAAGCCTTTATCGATCGGCTTTATTGTTTCTATAATTTTGAAAATGATCGTCCGAGAAGTTGGTCAAGCCAGTTGGATAATCAGAATAGAAAAGCCATCGTTGCTGCAATATGTGAACAAGAATCCATTGAAGATATGGGCTTTACTATAGAGGCTATGAAAAAACCACTTGAAGCCCTTGGTTATGAAATAATAGGTGAACTAACTGTGATGCACTCGCAAAAAGTCTCAAGCCATATTTTGTGAGGAAAAGTTGAAAAGATTGTTCCGGGACAAAAATATCCTTACAAATTGATGAATCGAGTCTGGTAGATGTAAAATGCGCTCTTTGACAACCTTATGAAGGGCAAATTTAAGGGTGTTTGCCCCCTCACCTCCCCTTTTTACCCTTTTGAGGCGATTTCTGAACGCAGTTGCCCTCAGGATGTTTAATCCTGTCACTTTGAGTACCGCTGCAA